>NZ_JAEHBI010000061.1:0-22440 GCF_016483705.1 Bacillus cereus group sp. N6 | reverse complement strand
CAATTATTCAAAATTTCTTAAACGATAACCGTAGTTTATAAACGTGCTTAGTTTTGTTCAAACTTTGCAACAGAACCAGAATAACTGTCTCAATACCAAGATATATAATTTCCTGTAAAATACAAGATGCTAATACTTTTACTAAATTCAGATGATCTTCTCCTAAACACCACCGATGTGGTGTTTACTTTTTATATAAAAAAGCCCCAAAGGGGCAAATGAATGAAAACAAATAACAGACAATCATATTCTATCACGTTTCCAACATATTAAAAACGATAAACTACATAAATGCTTTTAACAATTGTGTAACTAATGGAGCAACTCCCCCAATAAATGTTAAGACTGCGATTGCAATTGACATACCCAATTCCTCCCCTTATTGAAACCTTACATTTTATATTTTCCTCATTATACACAATAATAGGGAGAGTGAAATATGCAATTTTGCATATTTTACTCTTGTATATGTTGAACTACGCAATACATCGTATCTTAAAAGAGCCATCATCCTAATATTTGGGATGATGGCTCTTTTAAGATACGAAAAAATAACGATAGAAGCATAGTGACAAGGTGTTTGTACTATAGAAGAGACTTGTCACTGTAAAAAGTATAACATAGAATCATTTCATAAATCCCGTAAACTAGAAAGGTCTCCCTAAGTTTCGGAAACCTATTTCCAAAACGGGTAAGATACCCAAAACCTATACCATTTCTTATCGTTATTTATTGTTATCATCTTCTTAACTACCTTCACTTCTCTAAATGTTTGGAAGGATGTATTCATGTCAAACTATCCTCGGTATAATAAAAGAAAAGTAGAAAGCTGAGGAAAATAGGGAATGAATGCAAGAGAAAGTAGAATTCACATTTTAAATTTACAAGATGAGCATTGTCATAATTGTCAGTTTAGGAGAGAGCAATCCCCAAAATATTGTGTAGAGCAGTGTACTATCGGAGCAGAGATGTATCGCTTAGGGACCGCGTTAGTATCATGTAAGGAAAAAAAACGAAAGAATACCAAACAGAAAAATTGGGACGAGTTACTACCACAAATTATAGAAATGCTGAGGGAGAACGTACCGCTGTATAAAATTGCAGTAGAAATAGATTGTGAAGTGAGCTGGTTGCGGAAGAAACTGAAAGGTCTAGGAATATGGCAGCCGAAAACACCGGAAGAAACAAAGAAAGAAACGCAAAAGAAATGGGACGAACGTTGTAAACAAGCGGTTATGTTACGGAAACAAGGACTTACGTACCAAACAATCTGTAAACAATTAGGATGTGGTCCGAACGCTTTGAATCAGCAATTTAAAAAAAGAGGGCTAAAGTAATAAAGAATTTTTCGAAAAATAACGGTCTATACAATTCTTTTCAAAGGGAATCCCTCTTTCCTATAGAATCTATATAACATACCATCTTTCAAGGAGTGATTCCCATTGACGGAAAAAGTACGTATCGAAGAACTGAATACATGGATTCCCTTAGCTTCTTTCGAATCTCTACCTGCGGAAGAACAAAAAATGCGGCTGCAATATTGGAAAGAACATTTCACAAACAAAGAAATTACCGCAGGTTTAGGCACATATAATAGCAAACTATACGATTTGTACAAAAAGCATGAAATTCCAACGCAAGGAACAGCGCATCCAAAGCGAAAAGGAAAAGACACGAACAAAAGGAAAGAAGAAACACCAACTGATTCACAACTTGCTCCTATCAACGAACCTGTCCAAACGCAATCAATTGCACCCACCATCCCAATGCAAGATGTACCCGTAATTCCAGAATTTGAATCCACAACGATTCCATTAGAACCTATAGAACAGGTAGAATCCTCTATTTCAGAGTCCTTTCATATCCACTATGCAGGACGCAAGTCTAAACAAAAAGTCATTCATCAATTACAAGCCCTTGTTACTCTGCTAGAAGAAGAATCACACGAGCAATACCAGTTCTCGATCCAAATTGAAACAACATGTTTAAAATAAAAACAGACAACGGATACAAACCACCTATAATTTTCTTAACCTTTTGTATAAAGTGCAGCTTGTATGAGAAAACTGTTAATCATCCATAATATGTATTCCATTTTAAGTAGCCATTATTAGCTACTCTTTTTTTATTACTTACTGTTCACTTACAATACTTTTTCAATGAGATATCATTATATACATCAATTAGGATACATAATATTTTTGTATCGTTTCTAGGACGGCCGCCACAATACTTTGCATATGTTGATGCAATTCCGTTATTCGTAGCAATAATTTTTCTCTTTTATATGGTTTCATGTCCCGCACCATTCCTACAGAAAGGCTTTTTATTTCTTGATATGATTCTGAGCTTTCAAATGCTACTGTCTCTATATATGTTAATTTGGGAAATGAATTGTGCTGTTCTTGTTTCTTGCTCTCCCATTGCTGAAATACATATTGAATCCATAGCCGGATTTCTTCTTGCATAAGTATGATTTTCTGTATTTGCTCTTCTTTTTTATTTCCCCTCATTACAGTTCACTCCATTCTATTTCCACATCAAAAACATCTCAAAATAATTTTTTCAATGTTTTATTTTGAGATCCCCTTTGTTTCTAAAACATATAGCTCATTCACCAAAGAATCATATTCTCTTCGTGTGATTTGCTTTCTATACAACCGAATTAATAACTCTTAATGTGCTTTTGAAAATGCCATTTTGTCAATCCATTTGGGATACATACGATGACTCTCTCCATTTCTGTTTGAACATTTTGTCACATTGCATTATTTTATCTCGATATTCAAGTTCGTTCAATTAAAAATATAATTTTTTTGAAAATATCAATTTACAAATGACTTATAAGTCATTATGATGGACCTATAATAATAGGAAAAGGAGTATATTAGACCTTTACAACATATAGGAGATGCATATGAATTACATGAAACTACAAGATGTTATGACCACTAACGAAGCAAGCTATCGATGGAATATTAACGAATCCACCTTAAGAATGCGTATTAAAAATAGTCCTATAATCGATGAGTTAAAAACACAAGGATTAATTAAGTATTTCTTGAAACCCGGAAACAAACGTGGAGAATATTTATTCACTGTTGAAGCGATGGAACGTCTTTACGGTAAAGAAAAAAGCTGAGTAGTTACCTTTTTTATTGGCAGAGCCGAGAGATGGATTTGAACTCCAACAACAGTTGCAAACCTTGCTGGAACAAGAACATGTTGCACCTGTATAGATTACGGAAACAGATTTGGAAGAACTATAACCGATCATACAGCATACACAAAAAAAGAGGTGGAAATATTGATTAGTTTTCTCATAAGTGGTTCTGTTGTCTTATTCTTGGCTGGTGTTTTATTTACATTTCCCAAAAAAGGATTATCTATTTTTTCTAAATTCGCACTGATCGGATTAAAATTATACGGTATCATATTTGTAGGTGTCCTCATCACGTATGTATTCTATTGCATTCACTATTATGCGCAATAAGGAGGCGTTTTTTTGAAAATTAGTGCCTATACACTTTCTTATACCATCGTAGCACCAAGCGGAGAGATGTATCCGACGCAAGAAGTGGTCATGTATACCGAATCACAGGAATATGCAATTGCGTTACTCGACAAGGAGATACAGCGAAGATTAGGGAAGAGCTACCATCGTCATATCTCTTGTACAAATCAAGAACAAGAACCAATCCAACTGTCCCTTTTCTAACGATAAAAACCCTTCAGGTCGTTAGCTTACCTGAAGGGAAAAATAAGAAGAAATGCCTCCTGCTTGTAGGCATTTGCTATGGGTGTTCAATATAATGGAATATACAGAACACCTTGATTGTATCATATACTCATATAGAGGAATACTGGAAAATTCATCATGTGTTCCTACACAAAATCCCCTTAGAATCGCATAAAACATGCATGTGACTCTCAAGGGGATTCCCTTTACGCACCTCGCCACTACTCTCTTATTCTATAGCCATTCCGTTGCCAAGACTGTGTGCTTTGCTACGCCTTACCTATACTAAAAAAAGAGCAGGTATACAATACAATGTCAGTATTGTGTGCCTGCTATCCATAGGAATTTTGATTTTTGTTGAAGCTGCTACTATGAAAAAAGTGCAACATGGTGAACTCCGCATATTGGGAGTCATATTAATTGATCTTCCTTATTATACAGCAAATATCGACAGGATGACAGAGAAACCCCCTTATTTCAGATGTTCCTCTTTTATTTTACATGTTTTTACATTGTGGTACGTGAAATTAATAAGTTTCTTCTTACCTACTTCCAATTCCTCACTCCATACAAAAAGCGAAACCCCTTGCGAGAGTAAGAGTTTTCGCTTTTTTATTTTATTAGCATACCCGTTGCAACAAGATGCAATTTATACTTCAGTTTATTCGCATCTTGTAGCTATTAATATGTATGCTATATTCCATGAAATAATTACATTTATTTTTCATGCCCTGTATCATTCTATGCTTTCTATAAAAAAAGATTCCATATTTATGAACAAACGTTTAGTTTTATGGAAATTTGTACAAGCTATGAGTACCATTTTTATATTTTAGGAGGTTTTCTAATGTTTCATTTTGGATTAGGTAAAAGAAGAACACCCTTTGGTAATTATCTAGATAGTAGAGGAATTAAGCAACAGTGGCTAGTTGAAAGAACTGGACTAAGTAAATCACTTATAAGCGACCTTGCCAATAAAAAGGAGCGTATTCCTACTTTAACTTCAGCGACCAAAATCATTAAAACCCTAAAAAAATTTGATAACAGTATTAATTATCATGATTTTTGGGATATTGATGTCTAATAAACTAAAATATCTCTTTAATAACCATTGTCCTCAAGAACACATTATATTTCATCGCATATTCCTCTAATCTACATTGTCGACAATCTGATAAAGTAAAGAAAGTAATAACAGGAATCGTACCCTTCTGTTTTTTATAAATGTTTGTGATATTTCCATATAATTGTAGTTTCTTTTCATTCACTTTCATGTGCTGAAGCCGATCTATTTCTACAAAATGAGGGATATTGTCTTTTGTGAAAAATGCGTCTGGGACAATTGTTTTTTCTTCTCCTTGATAGCGTAGAGTGATGACTTGCTCTGTTTTCCAATCAGGAAAATCTAGCCACATCCATGCTTCATTTCGCAATAAAATATGTTCTAATTGATGCTTCTTTTTTCGTTCTTTCGCCTGTATGCCGAGCAGTGCCATCCCTTTTTTATTGAGATAATATACATACTCTCGGTTGTGCGAAGTCACATGACAGTAGGAGCGTATATCCTTCAGGATACGATTTGCATTCCGAATGCTACCTAAACAATGAATGACTTGCAACTGACGTCTAGACGCAAAGTCCAATTTACTTAAACTCGATAAAATCTCGATGTGTCTCGCTTTTTGTTTCAGTTTTTGGTGTTTCAGTTTTCTTCACCACCTTATACTGTTTTAATACATTCCACATTTCCTTGTTAGACAAATAAGGCACTTGGATTTCTTCTACACGATCTGTTTTGAATAAGGCTCTTCCAGCAATTGAGGGAAGAGTTTCTAGCCCTCCTTCATCTATCGCTACTTGCGAAGCAACCACTGTCGGCAAACGAAATCCAATCTTCGCATCACTATTTTGTTTAATCTGTCTTGGTAAGGTATCAGAAGTCGGGTATTGGGTGCAAAAAATCAGTCGAAACCCCAATGCTCCGCCAATCCTCGCTATTTCCGATAACATTTCTTGACACATATAGAGCATATCTCTCTTTTGTTTTGGCAATCCCTGTGTTGGGCACAAGTTCGCTGATTCATCAACTATAATGAAATAGCGCTCTTTGATTGGTGTATCTACAATGTTGGTAAAATAAGATTCTTTCATGCGTACTACCTGTTCTACCATCTTTTCACGGATACAATTCAACATATCAAATGCTTGCATGGGATTCTCCGCCACTTCTTCTACCTGTAATAAGTCCCTATAGGGACTAAACTCTAAACCTTCTTTTAAGTCAATGACATATAGTTTTACATGATTGGATTGCTGTAAAATTAAGCTGGTCATCATATTTTTGAGAAAACCTGTCTTGCCAAAACGAGTCATCCCACTCACGCACATATGCGGTGTTTTTTCAAAATCATGATATATCATTCGATCTAACGCTCTTCCAATGATGACGTTCCATGTCTTCTCTCGTAACAATTCATTGGACCAATGCCATTTTTCAGGAATACATTGCTGGAATACCCGTATAAACAGCTCCCGTCGTTGAAAGAAAATCATGACGGGTTTATACAACCCTTCCTCTAATACTTGCGCTAACTTCTGTATGAGCTGACTCGGCACACCTAATGGCAGCCGATAGACAAACGTTGTACTAATATCATCCTCTGTTTGTTTCAAAAAGACGGGGTACTGCATTTCTCCTTTATGTTGTACACACACTTTCGTGATTTCAAAAAACGCTTTGATTTTCTTTTTATCACTTAGCTCTTTTCCCTTAAAAAAATACGCTACTGTTAAAAAAGTAACTGGAATTACCAAAAGCGAAAACATAAACTCCATACCTCCCTAGAGGTAGTTGGGGTTATGTAGTACATAAGAAAGAAGTTGTTTCCATGCATTGCGACAGCTCCCTTCAACTACCCGATAAAATACTAGCGTAGAAATACATCGAGCATATCACGTAGCACATACCACACCGTACCAATTACCAAGCATTTGAGACCCGCACGTAGCATCCAATCGGGAAGGTGAAGTCCTTTTCGTTTCAGCAATTTAATACCCATAACAGTTGCCCCTGTTACGCCATATACAATGCCTAATTCGCCTACAATGGTCATATTATCGCCATCCTTTCGGTTGAATGGATAAATTCCCTTGGGAATCCTTAAACAACTGATAATCTTCTAATAACTCATTCCAAGAGACGGGATGTTCGTTTCCATACAAATCATCTTCAATTTTTTCACTCAAAGAATAGTACCCTCGATATTGCCGGTCTAAATACACGTCATGACGGAGCATATGCCCTTGTATTGCAGTGATATCGTCTTCTTTTCTTGCACCCCTATACATTTCCTGTAACGTTCGAGAAGAATAAAGATACGGTGTGCTGTACAACATCTGATATTGTCCCATGTATCCTCACCATCCTGATAAAATTCTAGGTTCTTTAGATACATATGAGGGAGTAGAAGAAAACTAAAGTTGTACACACAAAAAAACGCTATTTAATCAAATAGCGTTTCTACTCAAGATTATATTTTTTTCATCAATGGTTGATAGGGAAGCGAATTTCCCTCCCACCTTTTAAAATATTTCGCTTATTATCAGATATCGGTTTTGCTTCAGGGAGCATTTCACCTGTCGAACGATTAATCCAGTTAAAGCTACTATTGATACGCCATTCCTTATTTTCTTCTATCCACTCTATCCAAAGCTCAATGTCCACTATTTGCCCGTATACACTGGCAGGATCATTGTATTTCACATATGTAGTTATCGTTTGATTGGGCTGATCGATTTGGCTGTATTTGTCTAGTAGTTGATAAGTTTGTACCATACCTTGTTGTGTTGCCCCACGCCAATCTGCAAGATATGCATACTTCGGTAATACTTCTTCTTGTACACGATTTGTTAAAAACTTCTGTTGTATCTCACGCACCATTTCATCAGAAAGTTTCAACCCTTCCACACGTACATA
This sequence comes from Bacillus cereus group sp. N6, assembly GCF_016483705.1. Classification (NCBI taxonomy): domain Bacteria; kingdom Bacillati; phylum Bacillota; class Bacilli; order Caryophanales; family Bacillaceae; genus Bacillus; species Bacillus cereus group sp. N6. The sequence goes on along the minus strand of NZ_JAEHBI010000061.1, from coordinate 14,725 downwards.
GGGATCTAAATATTCTTTCGTGCGTTGTTCCACTATCTTCACATCTTCTGCGGTTATTTTCTTTTTTTGCTCTTTCTTTTGAGAGGTGTGTTCCTCCTCTTGTTTCGTGACTTGTTGCATAGGAGGGGAATCACCGCTTTTTGCGACGATGATTCCAACCATCCCCCCCACTACAAGGAGTAACGCACCGATGACACTATATAACACCTTTGTCTGTTTCAAGTTATTCACCCTTTCTCATTATAGTTCCAATCCTCTATGTTTCATTTTTTGCCTTCTAATTTCTTGTTGATGCTCATATTCTCTTTCTTTTGCTTCTTGCTGCATTTTTTGACGCGTACGCTCCAGAATATCTGATACTTCCAGTAAGCTATCTAAACGATTTTCTTTTTCTTGGAATTGATGATACGACAACTTCAGTTCTTCCAACTCTGCTTGGCGTACTTCCCCATTTTCTTTGACTAACTCTTGCTTGAGTTGTAGAACCTCTTTCGCTTTTTCAATGCGCTCCTGTACAACCTGATACTCTTTTAGTAATGTTTGGTCTCGTAGTACCACTCGCTTGAACGTATTCCCTTTTGTTTCTAACTCTTTCTTCTCTTCTTCTGCTTGTGCTAAGACTTGTTCTGCCTGTTGCACTTTCGTAAATTTTTGTACCACTGCTGATACATGCGAAATACTTTGCCTCACATGTAATTTTTTACGAATAATTTTATCTTGTAGGTCTTCCAAGTTCCCTTGACGATTCACAAAATCGTACACCGTGCCACTTTCTTCATTCCACAGTTTCATTTGAACCAATACTTGTCGCTCTTTATGACTCAGTAAATGACGATGGGTATACAAGTCTTTTAGCTCTGGATACGTTTCTCCTACATAACGAATCGCCTGTTCTTCTAATACCTTTTCCGCTTGTTGTATACGTGGTAATTGCACTTCCGCTATCCGTTCTTTTCGAAGCGCTTCTTTTTCTATTTTCTCTACATTCCACTTCATTCGTTGTAAGCTATATGCTGGATGATTTACATCCATTCCTATTTGAGTGAACCATGTTTTTAATTCTCCTAATCTATATTGTTGAGAATTTGTTTTTCTCCACTTAGAAGAGAGTTCCTGATACTCACCTACTCGCTCAATCGCAAGTTCATACTCCATTTTTTTCGTTCTCGCTTCATTCAATATGATTTTAATTGGTGTATCCGTTAACTGTTCTTGTAACTGATCAATAGCTACAGACACATTGTGATACGTTACCTCTTTTCGTAATACTCGTTTAGCTTCCTGTAACACCTTTTCTTCTTTTTGCTGTACCGATAGTTTTATAGCGTAAGACATACTTTCTTCTTCTGTTACATCTCTTCCCATACTTTGTTTCCAGCTAAACCATGTACTCTTAATCGGGCTATTTTCCACTACACCTAATGACTGCATATACGATGCTGTTTTCGGATATTGTTTCAACTCTTCTTCACAACGTTCCACTAAAATCTTACGAGCTTTCACTAACACTTTTGCTTGCTCAATAATGTGTTCCACACGTTCCGAACGTTTTTGTTTTTGTTCCGCCACTTTCCATTTATGGAGTTGCTTTCTTCGTATATCAATGGCATCAATGGTTACTTTTTTTCTGATAATTTTTTGCGCTTCTGATAACACTTCATTTTCTTTCACTCTTTGCACAATCATGCCCATAGAAAGCGAAGGAGATTGTTTCATTTCTTCTAACAATTGAATCGCTATTTCTGGGTGTTTTTCTTCCTTCCAATCACGAAGATATACGCTGTATCCTTGGCGAGAAAGATAGGACATCGCTTGCAATTCATACCACTGAATGGCTTCTTTCGTATCTTCTCTTTGTGCTTGTAGTGTTTTCATATTTGACACATAGCGAGTATCCAAAATACGTCCATCGTTCTTCTGTTTTTGCATACTCTTTTCCCAACGATCTAACAGGACTACATGTGATTGTAGGCGTTCATAAGTTACAGATTGCTTCATATGACTTTCAACCTTTTCCATAACCATGTCATGCTCGACCGCTTCTACAAGTGACACCATATCTTCTGTTTGTAATTCTTTCATTTTTTCATACATGCGAACCGAATATTCACCTTGTACTTCCATTGGTTGTTCTTGAATATATACGTGCAGATTTTTCTCTTCTAACTGTCGATAAGCGGATGTTTCAATTTGCTCTTTTAACCATGTATAAGAATGTAATTTCCGTTTCGATTTGCTATCTTGTAAACGTTCTTGTTGTTTCGTAACAAGCTCAATTTTTTTATGAAGAGCGACATATCCTTTGACGGATATCTCTACTTTTGAAATCGAATCTGCTTCTTTCTTTTGTTGTTCTTTAACGAGCGATTGTCTCTTTTCTTGTAAAGAAATGAGACGCTGATTATAGGCTTGCACACGACGATTATATTCTCCTGTTTCTGTACGAACCCCACGTTTCTCTAACTGATGTTCTTTATAACCGACATGCTTTGTTGGTAACAACTCAATTCCTCGTTCTTCATAAGAACGATGGTCAATTCTCTCTTGTACATTTTCTTTTTCTAAAGACAAATTCGCATACTTCGCCCATGCTTCTCTCCATGCAAGTAGATTTTCTTTCTTATCCCAATCTCTATTTTTCTTTTTCACAAATCCATCCTGAGAAATCTCACGAGTTGTCAATAAAATATGGGCATGAGGATTATTTTTGTCATCTCGATGAATCGCAACATCAGCAATCATTCCTTGTTGTACAAATGTATCATGTACAAATGTTAAAACAAGTTCTCGTTGCTCCGATTCTGATAATTCATTGGGGATTGCTACAACCACTTCTCTTGCTAAGCGACTGTTTCCTCTTTTTTCAAAACGTTCTACTTCATTCCATAAATCTTGACGACGAAAAACCCATAATGGTGCTTCAGAAGGTGCTAGGATATGCGTCTCAGGTTGCACGGTACGAGAGTAGTATTTCGTTTCTTTTGTTCGTTCACAATACAATGACTCCCCACTTCGATACGCAACACTCGCTACTACATTCTGTTGTTTCTTTCTTGAAATTGTTTTTACCTTTAAATGATAGATCGCCATATCCTAGTTCACCTCCTCAAATTTGATACTTCCACTATACCAACCCCGTAGGGAACAACCGATGTATTTCGGTTGGTAAAACGTATAAACTAAAAGTTTGTGTAAGTGCGCACTGTATATTCCTTACAGTGATATTTTACCATCTTTTCTTCTTTCTTTCTATAATTTTCTGAATTATTTTTATTGATTTTACTATCCACACAAATTATAATTGATGTACACAGTTTTTCTATCTACTGGGACTCAGGTGATAAAAAATGAACCATGAAACAGAACTAAAAAAGATTGAAAGCGAATTAGAGTACTTAAAAATCACAAAACGAGAATTACAATTTCAAGATAAACAGCATGATAGAAAAAAACGTACAAAACGATTAATAGAAACAGGTGCATTGTGCGAAAAATACTTCGATATGTATCACATGCCAATTGAAGATAGAGAGGAAGTATTTAAAATATTTTCTAATTATATTCAAGCGAATACACCTAATCGTTTTCATAAAAAATAATACTTAGTAGATTAACAAAGTAATTTATAAAAGGTGGTAGATTACATGAGTAATAAAACCATAGAAAAACTAAAAGCACTTCTAGAAAAAGAAGAACAACTCAAGAAAGCAAAACAAGAATTAAAAAGAAAAATGAAACTTGAAGAAAAGAAAAAAAGAGAGAAGCTGTGTAAAGATACTGGTGAACTAACAGAAAAATATTTCAATATTGAGCATCTATCTATCGAAGACCGAGAAGTTTTATTTGAATCAATTTCTATTCGTGTTAATGAAAAAATCGAGAATTTATTTCCTAGCGTACAGCAAATAAAATATATTTCATCTGAAGATGAAAATAACAATACTGTTTCCAAACATTCTTCTGTAGCTCTGTAGACTTTCTAAGTAACTATACTCATACAAAAGGAGATTATTATTTCCATGCATCTTACAACGTACGTAGCGTTAAATATGTTTGATAGTACACTTTCATTCATCCAAGCAAGTAACCTAGAACAAGCTTGTGAAAATCTGAAACATTCCTCATTTGATTTGAAAAAAACGTGGAGAATTCACGATATATCTTGCTATAGCAAAAAAGATGCAATGATGATATCAGCTCACAATAAATCCGACAATAATTATGTTCGTTATCTCATTATGAGTAAGAGAAAATGGGATGAAGAAAAAGGTAAATTTCAAACTGTATTTAGAGAGATATCTTATCACAATAAGTGATGAAATCCTCTCTTCATTATTTAAATTTTTAGTGAAAGAAGGACTTCACTTGATTCAAATAAAAAGTTCCCTATTGAAACGTGATGTTCAATGAAACATTGTATGAAATGCAATAATATAGTTGAGCACCTAAGTTATAGTACGTTACGTAAAATCAAAAAATACGCCGCTGAGTTCAAGCATTCGGGTAAAGAAAAAATGCACAAAATTAAAATCTCCGCACTTCAATTTTCCAACAAAAAAATTTGTGAATATTGCTATTTAGAAGATTTAGCATACCTCACAACAATTATGCGAATAAAAGCAATACAACAAGAAAAATCCCTATTTTAGAATTTTGATTCTATAAACAGGGATTTTTTATTAATAATTGCTTAAAATTCAAATGGTGTTTATTGCAACATACTATTTACTTTGCAATTTTTCCTTTTTCTCTTTTTCAGTATTCCACTTATGCGTGATGGATCGGATTTCTTTTAAATCCAATTTTTCCACAGGTATAATATCCATAATCGAACCTTTGAACAAACAATGTGTTTGCTCTTCTGTTTGTACGTAGATAGTATATTCGTCTCTGCCATCTACGATGCCCTTTACTACTTTTCCGCCTTGCATAACAAACTTACAAGGCATTTGTTTGTGGCTTAAATACTGTAATAAGAAATCTAATTTGTAGTACATCCTTTCTCCTCCTATTTTTTTGTACACATATTTATCATAAATTTTATTTTTTAAATTTATTACGATCAAACTTAGGTTTATTTCTTCTATGGTCTATTTTCTCGTTAGTATCATCTATATCATTTTTAGCTTTTTGTTTATCCATATTTTCTTCTATTAATGGTTCTGAAATTGCAGGTTTTATTATGTTTTCTGTTATTTCATTTCTATTGGTTGGTTCTACAAAGTTACTACCTCTTGTTTCAATCTGATTCCCACCACCATAAATTTCTTGCAACATTTGAAATTGCACATCAGGTTGATCTATTTCTCCATAACCATACTTATTAATATGATGAAGGAGAATTTTACGAATTGATTCATTAATATTTTTTTGATTATCAAGTAATTTCCTGATATTGGGGTCTTTTGCTTGAAAGCTGTAATTATCAGTTTTTCGTTTTTCTCCTTTTTTCCTACCCATATACTCTCTCTCCTTATTCTTCATCCTCTTGACTTAACACATGATAAATCGTCATTCCTTCAACATTCATATTCGTTGTAAAGTCCTTTGGAATCCATAAGACTTTAATACCATATTTATCACAAAAATCTTTTAGTTGGTCGTATAAAACATCTTTCATATGAATGTTTCCACCTCCATATACGGCGACAACATCCACATTATATTGGGCCTTGCGCAACCTTTTTGTAAGCTCTGAATAAATATTATCAGCTTGTTCTACTTTTTCTTCATCTAAGTAGGCAAGGGCAAGTTTTTTAAATCTTCTATTGGGATTTGGATCTTTAATGATCTCTGCAAAATGTTGACGTTCTATCTCAACATTCACCTCGTCAGCTAATTTCTCTTTGGCACTTTCAATCGCATGGCCTATACCGTATTTTTTTCCACTTTTTTTATCGTGTTCAAAATCATAACCTTCAGTTAGTGGGAATTCAGTTGTTCCATCCCCTATATCAGCATGTTGAATTCGTTTACTTTCAAAGTACTCGCCTGTTACTTCTTCAAGCTGATATGTTTTTTGAAATTCTGTAAACATATTAGATGATCTATACCCTACGATTCCTTTTTCATCTATTTCATTAATAAGCGCAAAAAGAGCGGATACCCCTTCTTGAAGCACATCTACTTTTTCAAAATTCACATTAACTACAACATCTATTGCATCCACATGAACTGTTATTGTATGAATATGATCAATATATTTTTTTTCAAATTGTTCAGCATTCTCTATCGTCCATTCCGAGGCTGGAAGACATGTTTCCATTTCAACCGTTAAATCAATACGATTTGGTAATAACCCTGATTTTTTAAAAACTTCTTGAACTGCATAACCTGCTAAAAAGCTAGACGTATTAATAACTGGTAATTCTTGCTCATATTTTTTTAGCACATCTATATCAAGATTATGTGGTGAATCACTACTTTTTAACGCCTTATCCCCAATAAAATACATTCCTGGTGATGAAACTGCACCAGATGTAATAGAGACATTTAAGTTTTCTAATAAGTTAGGTATCACGTTTTCTGGTTTAAGGTTTAAATACGTTGGCTTCTTGGTCAATTTCTTATATACATTTGCTTGCTTTTTTAATTCGCCATTAATTGTTATTTTTTGTTCACTATTCCCATTGTCATTTTGAACCACATAATGCATAGTTTCAGTTTTCATAATTTAACCCCTCCATATTACTTATTTTTAATTCATAATAACTTAATAAAATTTAAAATAAGTTATTTATTACTGATTGATTTACTTATAGCATGAAATTTTTAGTGTATACATAAATTATACTATATTTTTATGGTTAATAAAAGTAAATAAATACTATAAAAAATTAAAATAAGTTATTTTAATTTTTTATAGTATTTATTTAAGTTAAATTGAGTTGGTATCATATTTACTAAAAAACTTTTCTGCTTATCCATGTAATAGCATGTACATGAAATCAGTCCATTGTTACCTCACTGAGCGTGTTTTTGCGAGAGGAGATAGGAATTGGACTGATGTCTCTCTCCCAAACGCTAAAACCTGTTTCCCTGACTCGGGATGGCTGTTAGAGTTATATTCGGGGTTTTTAGGGAATCCTAAAGAAATTTGCTGCATCCTTGTAGAGTCATATTCAGCCAATTATGGACGAATCCTAACAGTCTTCCCTTCAAATAAACATCATTTTACATTTAAATCCAAAATGATGTAAATGTTGGATATGCATATATGCATGATTTTTTCTGTAATTGGTTGTTATACTCCAATTACAGAAAAAATTTATATATATTGAAAATTCATGTCATAATAAACTTGAGAAATATAGTTTTAATATTCAGAAATCTTTTTATTTTGTTATAATTAAAGGGGATTTTTAATGGAGAAATATAAGAGGGGGATATAATGAACCGTTCATTACACAATATCGAATCTTTATCGCAGCAATTAAATGATTTGTATGCAGCTATTCGTAAGAGAGATTTAGACAGTTCTATCGTCTTAAAAGAAGAAATCGATTTGCATTTTGATGAATTTCAAAAACACTCTGATTTGGCTCTTTACTATCACCTTATGCAATTTCGATATAATTTTTTAATAAATAATTTAAATATTTCAAAAGATAGTTTTGATGTTATTGATACTTTCGATATACCTCTTACAGGTATTTTAGGATACTACTACACATTTTTTAAAGCAATTTATTTTAACGCTGTGGGAAATTATATTGAGGGAAAAGCTTATTTCTATAAAGCAAAAGAATTATTACATGATGTACCTGATGAATTAGAATATACAGAATTCCATTATATGTTAGCCATTTCTTTGTATGACAATTTTGAATCTCTTTTAGGAATAAAAGAGGTCTTAGTATCTAAGAAAGTATTTCTTAAAAATGATACTTTTGAAACAAATGTTGCTTTTTGTAACAATTTACTCGGATTAATGTGTACAGATTTAAAAAATTATGAATTAGCAGCAGATTTTTATTACGAAGCATTACATACGTTTCAAAAACTTAAAGAAGAGAATTGGATATTAATGGTTCAGCAAAATTTAGGTTTTATGTATTCAGAACAAGAGCTAACTGAGCAATCTTTACATTATCTTTCTAAGGTAAACAACAAAGTATTAAATAATTATAAAGCTTTATTTGTTGAAGCAAAAGAACTTTTTAAATTGGGAAAAAATGCGGATGCACTTGATTGTATTGAAAGAGGGATACATATTTGTAAATCTTTAAATCATGAAGAATATTCACATCACTTTAATATTCTTCAAGCTTTTGTACTTGATTTACCTGGTATAGAAATTGAAGAAATAATTTTAACAGGGAAATTATATTTTGAAAAGCAAAATTTAACAGCATATAATCAAAGGTACTTTGAGCAACTTGCACATAAGTATAAGCAGGAAAATAAATATTTTAGATCTTGCGAATGTTTTAGTTTATCTTACAATTATGCAAAACAAATTAATAAAAAGGACGTGCTTTCATGCAAATAATAAAATTCACTGTATTAAGTGCTATAGTATTATTAAGTGTTTTAAATATTGATAATGTAAATACTCCTCAAAAATCAGAAAATATAATAGTGCAATATCAACATGGAAATACAGGAGGGTAATTTTTACCTCCTGTGTTTTTTATTAAAAAAACAGGGGGCTATCTATAATTTATAAAACCACATATAAATAGCTAAATCTTTATAAGAAACACCATCTATATTATTTAAATCATGTTTTAAATAATTAAAAAAATTAGTTACATTAGGATTTATTTTAGCCTATTGGTTCTTACTCTCACAAGGGTTTAGAGATTTCTTCTTATTCAATTACTTATTCAATTGCTTATTCAATGTAGCTATCATTCTATGTATGAATTTAGCTCGCTCATTCTAAAAACACCCTTTTAAACTTAAAAACTAATAATTGATTAAGAGGATTTTAAAATTTAAAAATACAATTTCATGACAAAAAGCCTTGTAAGGTGTAATTTTTTCAACAAGGCTATATGATTCTTATTTTGTTGTTAGAAATAGAAGTTAAGAGTTAAAACCTAGTATCTCTCGTAACTTCTTAAGGTCAATTTGGTTCTTAAATGGCTTATCAAACTCCGTATTAACCATGTGTTTTTTTAATTTCTCCTTGCGCAGTTCCCTATAAGTATTTATTTTATTTGTATACATTTCTATGAAATGGGCAGGAGTACTTACATCTGATTGAGTATGCTCAAAATGGCGTACACACTCCTCGAAAGTCTTTCTTACTTCCCAATCTACGTCTGGTGGCATACGCAATGCAATTCTATAAGCATCTTTTTCAGTAATATTTGTATTTTTACTTAACATGTAGAGGTAAATCTTCTTCTGATCTTCACTCATAAAATCATTCATTTCTTGTAATCTTGCCGCCAGTATCTCTTGTAAGCTAGTTTCCAATTTCTTATCTTTGTCAGAATTCGTTTCTTTTTCTTCAGGTTCTACTTCAACAGGATTAAATAAATCTAATCCATGACATGTAGATAAAAGTTGCGTTTCTTCAGATTGGATATCTTTTTTCTTATTAAAATTATTACACAAAAAATCTGTAAATGTGGAACAAACATCAATAGTTAACGCCCATTTTTCCTTAAAATATTCTAAGATTTTTAAATAGTTGTTATGTAAAGTGAGAATATAAACAGAAGGTGCAATTTTACCGTGGCGTCTAGTCTTAATTTGATGACAAACACCAAGGTCTTCTAAAAAACATATTATTTCATTGATAAGTGGAAGAGATACTTTAGATTTTTGACTTAATTTTTTCTGAGATACTTGAGAATAACCATCCTGTACTAAAAATGATAAGATTGTTTCTAAAGCACGATATTTTTGAGGAGAATCTAGGTAATCATATGTATTCTTGGCTTCGCACTCTAATAAAATATGATCTATATAAGAAATGACATGTTTTACATGACGATTAATTGTACCCTCTTTTTGGGATAAATGTTGAATATGTGGATTTAAATCTTTTAAAGCTGAGCTGAGTAAAAAATTCCGAATGAACACAAAAAAACCTCCTATTTTTCCTAACTCAACAAAGGATGGAAAATAGGAGGTTTTGATTCACAAGATATTTAACATATGGTATAATTGTATTGTGTTAAATATACTTAAGAAAACCCCCTACTTTTTGGGTCATTTTAATTGTTTCAGCCGCCAAACTGATAAGACAATTAAAATGGAGTTGAGGTAGGGTTTTTTTTATTTAAAAGCATTTATGATGAGATATTAGTTTTTTATCTTGTAACATGACTTAAATAATATTACATTACGTGTTAATTTGACCAAAGTAATTCTGTGAAAAACTTTATCTGAATTTACATACTTTAATCTTATAACTAATTTGATAGAATTTCAATATATAAACGAGTAAATTCGACTTGAAAAAACGTTAAATCTACAGAGATATTTTAGGCGTCTTGAGTGAAAAGGGGTTCTACATATAGAAAGTTGCAAGGAAAATTAATCGTTACATGTTTTGAAAATTCAAATGGCATTTGAGATTCTGATTGAATTTTCTTTCAAACTAACACTTAAAAGAGGAAATAAATGAAAAGGATTGGTTATTTTTATCAAGACTTAATTTATTTTATTCTTGGATTATCAGGCCGCTTTCTTGAAAGCGATTGAAGAACACCGAAAACCCACTTTTTTAGAAGTGGGTTTTCGGCTTTTATCTAAATGAAATTATTAAGATTTTTTTATTTCATTTTGAAGGTAATTAGCAAAGGTTTCAAAATCCATATGCAATTGTTTTTCTTTATAGTTAAAAAAATTTAAATATGCATCAAGTTCTAATTTTAATTTGTCTTGTTTTATAGTTGGTAAATTTGAAAGTTGTTCATAAAGTTGATTGCATCTTTCTTGTTGTTCATCTGAAATAGAAATATTTAACGGGTTGTCGCTTGCTCCTATTAAATAGTCTGTGCTGACATCTAAAACTTTTGAAATCACAGCTAGAATGTCATATGGGGGCTCAGTGCCTTTTAGTTCCCAATTTGATAACGAGTTCACAGTAAAAGTGGAATCACTTAATTCACTAACTTTTTCTGAAAATTCCTTCATTTTCCATCTGCGCTCTAGGCGTAATTGTCTTAATCTAGTTCCGAAAACTCCCACAAATACCAATTCCTTTCATTGATAATTAAAAAATATAAAATTGATAGTGAAGCGAAAATAAATAACAAAAAATAAATCTGTAAAAAACACATAAAAAAATGTATTTTTTACTTGTTTTTAGCTTAAAGATGATATAAGATAAAAACCAAGGGAGGTGTTAAGTATGAATGTTCATCTAAATATTGTAACGAATTTAAGGTTAGTTCGCGAAAGTAAAGGAATTACGATGAACCAATGTTCAAAAGACTTAAATATTCCATGCGGTGTTTTTCATGAAATTGAAGTAGGCAAAAAAAGTACAATTGCATCTCGGGCTATTATAATTGCAGAATATTTTAATCTGCCTGTAGGCGAACTATTTAGTCCAACATATTATCGAGCTAAAATCACATAATTCCAATTAACTTGATAAGTATACCTATATAATATACATTCAATGTACATTGTATAGGAAATAGGAAAGATTTCAATCATTTTTAACTGCAAGTAGAAACTATGTTCATGAAGTATATTTTTTTGTTCAAACTAGACTGAATTTTTTGAATATTAAATCTATTTAGATCTTTGAAAATTTCATACTCAAAAAGGAGCTACTAACAATGACGAAAAGATTCGTGTATTCCAAATCCTTGGCCTTGGTGATGAGCTTATGTATGTTTTTCATCAGTGTACTGATTCCGATGAAATCTGCGAGTGCGGAGGTGATTCATCGTGAAAATTACGAGATGAATTGGGCTTACAGTCCACAATACGGAAAAAATGTCCGTACAGAGCTTTTGAAAAACGCCAGTGGTCAAATTGCGTATTGCTTGGTATACGGGCTCAAGTCTCCAAATGGTACTGATTTACCAGAGGTAGGACGAACGGATGATGTTGTCTACCGTGTACTGTTAAATGGATATCCGCAAAAAACGCCTGAACAACTAGGAGTTTCTACATGGCAACAGGCTCATTACGCCACGCAGCTGAGTATCTGGCATGCACTTGGACAAATCAATACAGGTGAGTTGCAATTTAAAGATGCAGCTGTGGAGCAAGCAACGAAAGCTATTACGTATGCGGCGGATCATACAGGAGACACACAAGATGTTTATATGAATGTACAACCAACAGATAAGCAAGAAGCTACGTTACATGGTGAGTATTTTGAAACCACAACATATGCTGTAGAAACGAATGCAAAAAAAGGTGAGTACAAGATTCAATTGCAAGAAGCACCAGTTGGAACACGAGTTGTCACAGAACAGGGAGAAGCAAAAGAAACATTCCAACTAGGTGAAAAATTCCGTGTACAAGTGCCGAAATCCTCTAAAAGTGCGGAATTGTCATTACGAGTAACCGCCAACCTGACAAATCAACATGCCGTGATGTATAAAGGTACAAGTGTGATTCAGGATGCAACGGTTCTATTAGAACGTAGTCAAGAGAAAGTCAGTCAGGATTTACAAGTCTTTTGGAAAGCGGTAGGCGGTTTGAAAATCCTTAAAGTGGATGAAAATAAGAAACCACTGGCAGGAGCAGTATTTGAAGTGTTAGCTAGCGACCAGAAGAGTGTGGGAACGATTACAACAAACGAAAAGGGCATTGCCTCTTTAGATAATCTTGAGATTGGAACCTATGTCGTGAAAGAAGTAAAAAGTCCTGTGGGTTACGTGTTACAGGATACACCACAAACAGTGGAAGTAAAAACAAGCGAAATCGCAAACATCACAGTGGAGAATCACAAAATAAAAGGGAATGTGGAAATCAAGAAGTTGAGTGATAGTGGGAAAATCCTTCCGAACGTTGAGTTTATCGTATATACAGCAGATGGAAAAGAAGTAACAAAAGTTGTGACAAATGAGAAGGGAATTGCAAAAGTAGAGAACCTTCCTTTCAATAAGTACTTCTTTAAAGAAACGAAAGGAATTGAGGGCTACCTTGTAAATGAAACGAAATATCCATTCGAAATTAGCGAACAAGGAAAAATACTCACTTTCACAGTAGAAAACAAAGAAGTCAAAGGGCATGTTCAGCTTCTGAAAGTGGATGCAGAGAATCCTGATCAGAAACTAGCAGGTGTCAAGTTCCTTCTACAAAACAGTGAAGGAAAGACAGTTAGCGAACATACCACAGATGAGCACGGACTTATTCAAGTAGAAAACCTTCCGTTTGGAATGTATACATTTGTAGAAAAGAAAACGTTAGAAAACTATGTACTAGCAAAAGAGCCAATTCTGTTCCAAATCACAGAACAAGGAAAGACAATTGAATTGGTGGCAAAGAATAAGCAAATTAAAGGGGAATTAGAACTAACTAAGGTTGATATCGCAGATGGAAATAATAAATTACCAAATGCAAAGTTTACGATTTTTAATGAAAAAGGTGAAGAAGTTGTAAAGGGAAAAACAAACGAGCAAGGGATTGCAACATTCAAAATTCCGTACGGGAAGTACACATACAAAGAAACGCAAGCACCAGACGGATATGTCTTACATGAAGAAACAGTCTCTTTTGAAATCAAAGAAGAGGGAGAAATCATTAAGCATACAGTGAAAAATGCAAAGAAACCAGTACCAACGCCAGAAACACCAGAGAATCCAACACAACCAGAGAAAGAACAAAAACCTGAAGTGTCAGCACCGACACCAGAGAAACCACAGCCTGTAAAAGAAAAGCCAATTGTGAAAGCAGCAGAACCAGCACCAAAGGAAGTAGAACATAAGCTTCCAACGACAGGTGGAAAAGCAGAGAATCCGTATTGGATGTGGATTGGTGGAGTTGTAATGTTATTAGGTGGACTTGTAGCAATTCGAGCGTATCGTACACAAAAAGCGAATAAGTAGGAATTCACATTTAGGAAAGGAGGAAGCGTGATGAAGTATAGATTAGGTTATGACTATGTATTTATACCAAACGAACCAATTGCGTATAAAGGAGAAGACGTGAGCTCCATGAGTGTCGATGTTTTGTTTCAAGTATTTGATGAAAACGGACAGGAGCGGTTGTTTGATGAGAAATGGTTGAGAGAACAACGTCTTCTCTTAAAAAATGGGTCATCTTGTTATCTAACAGAGTTAGTAAGATGTTCGTTTGACAAAGAAACGATTCTATCTTTTGAACGAAATCAGAGTTTACTAGAAGGTAGTGGTTACACGATAGAATGGACAATTGATTCGTATGCCAAAGCTGTAGGAATCGGTTATTCTGAAGCACAGGAAATTTCAAAAGAAGAATGGATGGACATGATGGTGCAGTATCGAGAGCTGTTTGATAATCGGGATAATAAATCTGCACAAAGTGTGGCGTATTTTACCGAGAAAGTAACGGTTTGACACAAGTAAATGAATGATTTTCAACGACAAAGGGTTGGTGGGAAACGGAATAGTATAAAGGGTGTCAGTTGAAAGAATCATCTAAAATAGAAAGTAGGGAGAAAAATGCGTGGTGTAAGCATGGATAACAAAAATCAGAAGCAATTTGTAGGCGGTACAGTTGGAAAAGGAAAAAAGTATACCTGGTACTATGTCAAGAAAATAGACAAATCAAACAGAGACATTTTATTCGTTAAGCAGCTTGAGATTGTTGCTTTTCA
>NZ_JAEHBI010000060.1:0-25649 GCF_016483705.1 Bacillus cereus group sp. N6 | reverse complement strand
TTCAAGACACTGGGGAATGTCTTATAAATTAGGGAGGAACAACTTCGATACATATACTATAAAAGTTGGATGTGACCTTGATGTGAACATAAAGTGAAAGGTATGAGAATTTGAGAAATGATACATATAAAATGATTGTTGCGAGAGTTGTAGAGTACGAATAAATATAATAGAAAGTTTCTTGTCATAAAATGAAGTGGAGTTCGAGTATAAATAAAAGTTGAAATCTTTAAAAAAAAGGATTATGCTCAACTATATTATAAGAATATGAGGTTTATCCGACTATTTGAGGGCTCTTAAAAGCCTTTATTTATGAAGGAAAAGCTGCACTTTATTAAGGGAGTTAGTGATATGGAAGTAACAAAAAGACAAGGGCTGTATAATCGTTTTATACGATTAAATCCACCACAAATATTAGCACTAGGTTTTTTCTGCTTAATTGTGGTTGGCGGTTTGTTATTAAAGTTACCATTCGCAACGAAAGTACATATTAGTTGGGTAGATGCTTTCTTTACGGCAACGTCAGCAGCAACTGTAACCGGATTAGGAGTAGTAGATACTGCAAGTACGTTTACGATGTTTGGCGAGATTGTTATTATGTTTTTAATTCAAACAGGTGGTTTAGGTCTTATGACAATTGCCATTTTAATTGTTTGGGTATTAGGTAAAAAAATCGGGTTACGCCATCGATTATTAATCGGAGAGGCATTTAATCAAACAAATATAGGTGGTCTTGTAAAATTAGTAAAACGTGTCTTTATATTTTCAATTTGTATTGAGCTTATTGGAGTCATCTTTTTATCGTTTCGCTTTGTTCCAGAGTTTGGCTTTGGAAAAGGTGTATACTATAGTATTTTTCATGTTATTGCATCTTATAATAATGCTGGATTTGCTCTATGGCCGGATAATTTAACGAGGTATGTAGGAGATCCTATTGTTAATATAGGGATTTGCTCATTAATCGTAATTGGTGGTCTCGGTTTTACCGTATTAATTGATATATGGTATAGTCGTAGCTTTCGAAAATTATCCCTTCATTCTAAAATCATGATTGTTGGAACGGTAGCGTTAAATGTTATAGCAATGATTGTGATTTTTGTATTGGAATATAATAATGTGAAGACGTTAGGAGATTTACCTTTAAATGAAAAGTTATGGGCTTCTTTCTTCCAAGGTATTACTCCTCGTACTGCTGGATTTAATACAGTTGACTACGGGGGGATGGAAGAATCATCTATATTATTTACGATGGTTTTAATGTTTATTGGTGCAGGAAGTGTATCGACAGGTGGAGGGATTAAATTAACAACGTTTGTTATTTTAGTTACATCCGTCCTTTCTTTCTTTAGAAAAAAAGAGGAAATCGTTTTATTTCAGCGCACGATAAAAATGTCAACAGTAACGAGAGCGTTAGCCATTGCTGTTGCCAGTCAAATACTCATTTTTGCAGCAGTATTTGTATTAATGCTTACAGAAAACTTTAGTTTTATTCAGTTACTATTTGAAACAATTTCAGCGTTTGGAACAGTAGGGTTAACGATGGGGATTACTGCAAAGTTATCAGCGTTTGGAAAATGTATTATTATGTTTGTTATGTTTTGTGGATTAATTGGACCGTTAACACTTGTTTTTTCTTTAGCGCGACCAGCAAAACAAAAAATTAAATATCCATCGGAAGATGTATTTACAGGATAAGGTATCCCGCATAAGCGAGATACCTTTTTCTTTTTAAAAAAGGGAGAACAATAATCCGACAAGTGCTACTCGGAATAAAATTGCAATGAGTGCTGCAATTCCGCCGACAATCGCAGCGATACCACCAGTTACAGTAGCTCCGCGATTATAAGCGTAAATTCCTAGTAATACAGAAACAAGACCAAATAATGTTGGGAAGGTAAAGAGTGATAAGATAGATAAGGCAAGAGCGATAAAGCCAGCAGTTGATCCAGCGGCGGACGATCTTACATCATCTTTATTATCTTTCTCATCGTAATCATAATCAATGCGCTGTGGTGCAACCTCAGCTGCATATTCTTCTTTATAGTCACTATAATCACTATCTATTCTATCTCTTTTTTTATACTCATCAAATTTCTCAGTCAAAGTCATGGCTCCTTTCATAACAAGGTTCAATAGTAGTATGCATCTCTTTTTCTTTTTTATCCCGCTATTGTAGCCCGTAAACATCTGATTGCTGATGGCTAATAATCAATGGGGGATGAACAAAGCCCTGCTGATTAAAGTTTCACTTTATCCGAACGAGTACAAGGCGTAATTCCACTTAGAAGAGTAAAATTGTTTTTTTGAAATAGGAAAAGTTAGTATGACTTCCTCTATTTTGGAAAGTATAAAAAAGAATAATGAGGAAAGGGTGCAATACATAATGGAACATCCAATTGAAGATTTAATGAAAACAGCAATGACAAATTTAAAAGAGATGGTAGATGTAAATACGATTGTCGGAAGTCCAGTTTCAACAGCTGATGGAAATGTAGTATTAACAGTATCTCAAGTGGCTTTTGGTTTTGGTGCCGGCGGAAGTGACTTTAAAGGTGATTTTATTTCCGAAAAGCATAATAACGGACAAGGGCAGCATAAAGAGAAGAAGCAAAGCCATCCATTTGGAGGCGGAAGCGGGGCTGGGGTTTCTATTAGCCCAGTTGCTTTTTTAGTAGTCGGTTCTAACGGTGTGCAAGTATTACACCTCAATAGTAGTACACATTTAATTGAAAAGGCTTTAAATACGGTACCAAGCACTGTAGATAAATTTGTAAATGGTCGCCAAAAGTGAACTTGCATTTTTTAGGAATTATGATATATTAGAAAAAATGCGCTTTAAGATGATCGGAATAATTGAACTGTAAATATATATGATGTGTGGAATAAGGGAGAGGAATTTATGATTAATATCAAAAACTTAGTAGTTGGCTTATGTATGTTAGTAAGCGGTTTTGTTGTATATGTAATAAAAGAAAAAGCTCCATTCTAAAACAGACAAACCGTTACTGTCTGTTTTTAATTTACAAAAAATGTTGACAAGTTATTGTATTAGTGTTAAAATTTTAATTCGTGTCTCGGTTACAGCTAGTGTAAAGTAAATAAATCTTATAAATATAATACGAAAAGTTTGCGAAAGATCGGGTAGTCTTACCAACAACTTTTGTGAACAAACCCTATAAATTATTATTGTAGGCTTTATATGTATACTAGTGAATCAAGGAGCGGTCAGTGGAACCGTAATGATGAGAGAGAGGTAGGGCTTTCATCCAGTATATGTTACTTTCCCGTTAGGTGAATATAAAAAAGAGGACTCCTTTTCAAAAGGAGTCCTCTTTCTTTTTGTATAATACATTTAAGTGCGGCTCTCTACTTGCTGACAAATTTCATCTGTTGTTAAACCATGAGCTGCAATTACCGATCCCTTAATTGATGCATCTGCAATACCCATCATATTAGAATCTTGCCCAGTTACAACACAACAATCGCACCCTTGTGCATCCTGTTCGGAGCCCAGGGTAACAACTTCATGTCCCTGTTGCTGAAGAGCTTGTTGAACATCTGTTAATGAGTTTTCAACGCCAATTCTAGCCATAATTCTCACCTCCTACCATCTAGTTGCTAGTATGCTCAAGTCCACTGCATATATTTATGAAAAGACGGTAGGAAGTAAATCTTTGTTTAGTCGTTATATACACCAGTAAGCATTTGACTTACGAATTGATCGTTTAAAGTATCTTGGGCAGAAGAAGTATTTGAATGAATGTCAATTGAAGCAATAAAATTATTATGTTCTTTATTATTTGGTTCTACCTCTACATAATTATCGAATTTACAAAAACCTTTCGTATCCATTAGATCAAATAGTTGAAGCATTTCTACTACCTCTTGTCTCGTTCCTTTAATTTGTACACACGCCATATTGATTTCCTCCTTCATTTTGACAAATTGTTTTTTAAAAATAGGATTATGATTACGAAACGAAAAATATGAATGTTATTTTTAGACAGCGTTATTTTTATTATTTTCCCCCTTTTTCAGCAAAAGTCGTTATATATTCCCGAATTTATAAAAACGGACGTCCGTTTATTGAATACAATAGATTCGTATCAATTGATGAAAATCCTTCTTTTAAACAAATATTTTTTTTAGTGGAAATTGACGAAAAAAATTTTTTGACTTTTTGTAAACGTTAACAATGCTGTTAAATCAATATAATCAAAGATGTACGTACGATTAAAAATTATAAATTTTCTAAAAATTCACTTGATTTATTTAGAAAGGAGAGTAAACTAGGAAACAATAAAAAATTCATAGAACATAGGAGGCGCTTTCCAGTGAACGAGCAATGGATTTTCTTAAATGGAGAATTTGTTCCAAAAGACGAGGCAAAAGTTTCAGTATATGATCATGGTTATTTATATGGCGATGGAGTATTTGAAGGAATTAGAGTATATAGCGGTAATGTTTTCCGTTTGAGAGAGCATCTTGTCCGGTTATATGAATCAGCAAAATCCATCATGTTAGAAATTCCATATTCTTTAGATGAAGTAACGAATATTGTTGTTGAGACGATTCGACAAAATAAATTATCTAATGGATACATTCGCCTTGTTGTATCGAGAGGAGCAGGAAATCTTGGATTAGATCCTGATTCTTGTAAGAAACCGAATGTAGTAGTAATTGCAGAACAACTATCTTTATTCCCGCAAGAATATTATGAAAAGGGGATTCCAGTTGTAACAGTTGCAACGCGCCGAAACCGTCCAGATGTTTTGTCGCCTCAAGTAAAATCTTTAAATTACTTAAACAATATTTTAGTTCGTATTGAAGCGAAATTAGCTGGAGTACAAGAAGCACTTATGTTAAATGATCAAGGATACGTAGCTGAAGGCTCGGGAGATAACGTGTTTATTGTAAAAGGAAATAAATTAATTACACCACCAAGTTCTGCTGGAGCGTTAGAAGGCATTACACGAAACGCTATATTAGAAATCGGTGAAAAACTTGGATATGACGTTAGAGAAGAGTTATTTACAAGGCATGATGTATATGTAGCTGATGAAGTATTTTTAACAGGAACGGCTGCTGAAGTAATTGCTGTTACGACAGTAGATGGTAGAACGATTGGTTTAGGGCAAACAGGTCTACATACGAATCGTTTATTAGAAGAATTCCGAAAGTTAGTTGTAGAAGATGGAGAGAAGATTTACGAAGAAAATAAAGTTGGATAACAACTCTTTATAACAATAAGAAAGCGTTGAGAGGGAGGAGTAGTTGATTGTGAAGCCTCACAGAGAGTCGGTGGTTGCTGAAAACCGATGGTTCACGTCGACGAACATCGCCCTTGAGTGCTAAGCTGAAGCATTTGTCTAGGCTTAGACGGTAGCTCCGTTATTAGCTAGACTCATTTATGGGTCACTGAGGCAAGAGTATTCTTGCGAAGAAGGGTGGTACCGCGAAATCTTTCGTCCCTTCAGCACATAGCTGGAGTGTGGACGTAGGATTTTTTTTATTGATAAAAATTTTTAAAAAGGGGGCTTATAAGAACAATGTCTTCAAAAACGGAAGAGAAACTGGCAACTGGTGCACAGCTATTGTTAGAAGCGTTAGAAAAGGAAGGAGTAGAAGTGATTTTCGGTTATCCTGGTGGTGCTGTTTTACCTCTTTATGATGCACTCTATGACTGTGAAATTCCGCATATTTTAACAAGGCATGAGCAAGGAGCTATTCACGCCGCGGAAGGGTATGCCAGAATTACTGGCAATCCAGGGGTTGTCATTGCAACGAGTGGGCCAGGTGCTACAAATGTTATTACCGGTCTAGCAGATGCGATGATTGATTCATTACCACTTGTTGTATTTACAGGGCAAGTAGCAACGACGTTAATTGGAAGTGATGCTTTCCAAGAAGCGGATATTATGGGGCTTACGATGCCAGTGACAAAACATAACTATCAAGTGCGAAAGGCTTCAGATTTACCTCGAATTATTAAAGAAGCATTTCATATTGCTAGAACAGGAAGACCAGGCCCAGTCGTTATTGACCTTCCGAAAGATATGGTAGTAGAGCAAGGAGAACGATGTAATGACGTACAAATGGATTTACCAGGAT
This sequence comes from Bacillus cereus group sp. N6, assembly GCF_016483705.1. Classification (NCBI taxonomy): domain Bacteria; kingdom Bacillati; phylum Bacillota; class Bacilli; order Caryophanales; family Bacillaceae; genus Bacillus; species Bacillus cereus group sp. N6. Next base: position 19,538 of record NZ_JAEHBI010000060.1, on the reverse strand, counting down.
ACAACCCTAATTATGAACCGAATTTACTCCAAATAAACAAATTATTACAAGCAATTAGGGCTGCAAACAAGCCGTTAATTTTAGCTGGAGCAGGTGTATTGCATGCGAAGGCTTCGAAAGAGTTAACAAGTTTTGCTCGTAAATATGAAATTCCTGTTGTGCATACATTACTTGGTCTTGGTGGGTTTCCGCCAGATGATGAACTTTTTCTAGGGATGGGAGGAATGCACGGTTCTTACACAGCCAATATGGCGTTATATGAATGCGACTTACTTATTAATATAGGTGCAAGATTCGACGATCGTCTTACTGGGAATTTAGCTTATTTTGCTAAAAAGGCGACTGTTGCACATATCGATATTGATCCAGCCGAAATCGGAAAAAATGTGCCGACTGAAATTCCTATTGTTGCAAGTGCTAAGCGAGCTTTGGAAGTATTACTTCAACCAGAAGGAAAGAAAGAAAATCATCATGAATGGATCTCTTTACTAAAGAGTAGAAAAGAAAAGTATCCATTCTCTTATAAACGAAATTCGGAAAGTATTAAGCCTCAATACGCAATTGATATGTTATATGAAATTACGAAAGGAGAAGCGATTGTAACAACAGATGTTGGGCAACATCAAATGTGGGCGGCACAATATTATCCGCTCAAAAATCCAGATAAATGGGTAACTTCAGGAGGATTAGGAACGATGGGATTTGGGTTTCCAGCAGCAATTGGTGCGCAAATTGCAAAGCCTGAGGAACTAGTTATTGCAATTGTAGGTGACGCTGGATTTCAAATGACCTTGCAAGAATTAAGTGTGTTAAAAGAACACTCATTGCCTGTTAAAGTATTTATTTTAAATAATGAAGCTTTAGGAATGGTAAGACAATGGCAAGATGAATTTTATAATCAAAGATACTCGCACTCTTTATTGTCGTGTCAACCAGATTTCGTCGCTCTTGCGAATGCGTATGGCATAAAAGGTGTTCGTATAGATGATCCACTTCTTGCAAAGAAGCAAATAAAGCAGGCGATTGAATTAAAAGAACCGGTCGTAATTGATTGCCGTGTACTTCAATCAGAAAAGGTAATGCCGATGGTTGCGCCAGGGAAAGGTGTTCACCAAATGGAGGGAGTGGAAAAAAGGTGAAGAGAATTGTTACAGCGACAGTTCGAAATCAAAGTGGTGTGTTAAACCGAATTACGGGTGTTATGACACGAAGACATTTTAATATTGAAAGTATTTCAGTAGGTCATACGGAATCATCGGACATATCGCGGATGACGATTGTTGTACACGTTGAAAATGAACAGCAAGTGGAGCAGTTAATTAAACAACTTCATAAGCAAATTGATGTTCTGAAAGTATCAGATATTACAGAAGAAGCGATGATCGCAAGAGAACTTGCACTTATTAAAGTAGCAACATCAGTAGCAAGAGCAGAATTATATAGTTTAATTGAACCGTTTCGAGCCGCTGTAATAGATGTTGGGAAGGATTCCATAGTTGTGCAAGTAACTGGTACGCAGGAGAAAGTAGAAGCATTAATTGAATTACTTCGTCCGTATGGTTTGAAAGAAATTGCTAGAACAGGTGTAACAGCATTTACGCGTAGTATGAAAAAACAAGATAAGCAAGTTATGTTAATTCAATAATCATTTAAATATAGGGGGAAATGAAAATGACAAAAGTTTATTATGAGAAAGATGTAACGGTAAATGTATTAAAAGAAAAGAAAGTAGCAATCATTGGATATGGTTCGCAAGGTCACGCGCATGCGCAAAACTTACGTGATAACGGATTTGATGTAGTAGTAGGTTTAAGAAAAGGGAAGTCTTGGGATAAAGCGAAAGAAGATGGGTTTTCTGTATATACAGTAGCAGAAGCAGCGGAAAAAGCTGATGTAGTAATGATTCTACTACCAGATGAACTCCAGCCAGAAGTATATGAAGCGGAAATTGCGCCAAATTTAAAGGCAGGAAATTCTCTCGTTTTTGCACACGGATTTAATGTTCACTTTGATCAAGTGAAACCACCAGCTAATGTAGATGTATTTCTAGTAGCGCCAAAAGGGCCAGGTCATCTTGTGCGCCGTACATTTGCTGAAGGCGGAGCTGTTCCTGCATTATTTGCAGTATACCAAGATGCAACAGGAGTTGCGACTGAAAAGGCACTTTCTTATGCTGATGGGATTGGAGCGACGAGAGCTGGTGTATTAGAAACGACATTTAAAGAAGAAACAGAAACAGATTTATTTGGAGAGCAAGCTGTGCTTTGCGGCGGAGTAACTGCGCTAGTAAAAGCTGGATTTGAAACGTTAGTTGATGCTGGTTATCAACCGGAACTTGCATATTTTGAATGTTTACATGAACTAAAACTAATCGTTGACCTTATGTATGAAGGCGGACTTGAAAATATGAGATATTCAGTTTCAGATACAGCGCAGTGGGGCGACTTCGTATCAGGACCACGCGTTGTAACGGAAGATACGAAGAAAGCGATGGGTGCAGTGCTAGCAGAAATTCAAGATGGTACATTTGCAAGAGGCTGGATTGCAGAGCATAAAGCAGGGAAACCAAATTTCCATGCGACAAATGAGAAAGAGAATGAACATGAAATTGAAGTAGTTGGACGTAAATTACGTGAAATGATGCCGTTTGTACAGCCGCGAGTAAAGGCAGGGGTCAAATAATATGAAGCAGATTTTGTTCATGGATACGACGCTACGTGATGGCGAACAATCACCAGGAGTAAATTTAAATGAACAAGAGAAATTGCAAATTGCAAGGCAATTAGAGAGACTAGGTATTAATGTCATGGAAGCTGGTTTTGCAGCAGCTTCCGAAGGGGATTTTCAATCGGTAAAACGCATCGCAAATACCATTCAAAATGCTACAGTTATGAGTTTAGCTAGAGCGAAAGAAAGTGATATTCGAAGAGCATATGAAGCGGTGAAAGGTGCTGTATCTCCTCGTTTACACGTATTTTTAGCTACAAGTGATATTCATATGAAATATAAACTTTGTATGTCAAAAGAAGATGTATTAGATAGTATTCACCGCTCGGTTACACTCGGGAAATCATTATTTCCGACAGTACAATTTTCTGCAGAAGATGCGACAAGAACAGCAAGAGATTTTTTAGCTGAAGCAGTTGAAGTTGCGATTCGTGCAGGAGCGAATGTAATTAATATTCCAGATACAGTTGGATATACGAATCCAGAAGAATATTATTCTCTTTTTAAATACTTACAAGAATCCGTTCCTTCATATGAAAAAGCAATTTTCTCTTGTCATTGTCATGATGATCTTGGGATGGCAGTAGCAAATTCATTAGCTGCGGTTGAAGGCGGAGCGTTGCAAGTAGAAGGAACAATTAATGGAATTGGAGAAAGAGCAGGTAATGCGGCGCTAGAAGAGGTCGCAGTTGCTCTTCATATTAGAAAAGATTTCTATAAGGCGGAGTCTTCTATGACGCTAAAAGAAATTAAAACGACGAGTACATTAGTAAGCAGATTAACAGGTATGGTTGTACCGAAAAATAAAGCGATTGTTGGAGCGAATGCTTTTGCTCATGAATCCGGAATTCATCAAGATGGTGTTTTAAAAGAAGTGACAACATATGAAATTATTGAACCAGCGCTAATAGGCGAATCTCAAAATCTATTCGTACTTGGAAAACATTCTGGACGTCACGCGTTTACAGAAAAAATGAAAGAGCTTGGCTATGAATTTACAAAGGAAGAACGAGATGCGGTGTTTGAAGCGTTCAAAAAATTAGCTGATCGTAAGAAGGAAATTACTGAGGAAGATTTACGTGCGCTTATGCTTGGTGAAGCAGCATTTGCAGCTCAGCAATATAACATTACGCAACTACAAGTTCATTTCGTATCAAATAGTACACAATGCGCGACAGTTGTACTAAAAGACGAAGAAGGAAATGCATACGAAGATGCAGCCACTGGTTCTGGTAGTATTGAGGCGATCTATAATGCAATCCAAAGAATTTTAGGATTAGAATGTGAATTGGTGGATTATCGCATACAATCTATTACACAAGGTCAAGACGCACTGGCTCATGTTCATGTTGAATTAAAAGAAGGAACGCATCAAGTATCAGGTTTTGGTGTTGCGCAAGATGTATTGGAAGCGTCGGCAAGAGCATATGTCCATGCAGCAGGGAAATTAAAATCTCTTATAGCGCTTGTGAAATAAGTGTTTGATGGGTGAGGGAGAAGTTTCCTTACCTATCAAATTAAAGTTCTGAAAATTCAGTTAAAAGGAGTGTTGAAATTGGAAAAACGTATCGTTTGTTTAGCTGGTGATGGTGTTGGCCCAGAAATTATGGAAAGTGCGAAAGAAGTATTGCATATGGTAGAAAGGTTATATGGACATCATTTTCACTTACAAGATGAGTACTTTGGCGGGAGTGCTATCGATTTAAATGGGCAACCATTACCACAACGAACGCTTGCCGCTTGTTTAGCAAGTGATGCGGTTTTACTTGGAGCGGTTGGTGGACCAAGGTGGGATAGCGCGAAAGAAAGACCGGAGAAAGGATTATTAGCTCTAAGAAAAGGACTTGGAGTATTTGCGAACGTTCGCCCTGTAACGGTAGAAAGCGCAACGGCACATTTATCGCCATTAAAAAACGCTGATGAAATTGATTTCGTTGTTGTTCGTGAATTAACAGGCGGAATTTATTTTTCTTATCCGAAAGAACGAACGGACGAAGTAGCAACAGATACACTTACGTATCATCGTCATGAAATTGAACGGATCGTTTCTTATGCCTTTCAATTAGCGAGTAAGCGGAAGAAAAAAGTAACATCTATTGATAAGGCGAATGTTTTAGAATCTAGTAAACTATGGAGAACTGTTACGGAAGAAGTAGCACTTCGTTATCCAGACGTTGAACTAGAACATATTTTAGTAGATGCAGCTGCGATGGAGTTAATTCGGAATCCAGGACGGTTTGATGTAATTGTAACGGAAAATTTATTTGGGGATATTTTGAGTGACGAGGCTTCAGTATTAGCGGGATCATTAGGAATGCTTCCATCAGCAAGTCACGCGGAAAAGGGGCCTTCATTATACGAGCCTATTCACGGATCAGCACCGGATATTGCCGGGAAAAATAAGGCGAATCCAATTGCAATGATGCGATCTGTTGCAATGATGCTTGGGCAATCATTTGAGTTAACGAGAGAAGGGAATGCAATTGAATCTGCGATATCTGCAGTTCTTAAATTAGGAAAATGTACAGCAGATATCGGAGGAGATGAGACGACAACTTCATTTACGAAGGCAGTTATACAAGAGATGGAAGAGCAAGCGTTAGTAGGGAGAGGGAGATAATGGGAAAAAGGCTGCTAGATAAACTTTGGGAAAGACACGTAGTTACGACAAACGAAAATGGATTAGATTTATTATATATCGATCTTCATCTTGTTCATGAAGTAACGTCACCGCAAGCCTTTGAAGGCTTGCGGCTTACAAATCGAACGGTTCGAAGATCGGATTTAACATTCGCAACGATGGATCATAATATTCCAACGAAAGATGTTTGGAATATTACCGATCGCATTGCGAAGCAGCAACTAGATACACTCCGGGAAAATTGTAAACAATTTCAGGTGCCGTTAGCGGATATCGGGGATGAAGAGCAAGGGATTGTTCATGTTATCGGACCAGAACTTGGACTTACACAACCAGGAAAAACAATTGTTTGTGGTGATAGTCATACAGCAACGCATGGTGCGTTTGGCGCACTAGCATTTGGCATTGGTACGAGTGAAGTGGAGCATGTATTGGCAACGCAAACGTTATGGCAACGAAAGCCGAAAGCGATGGGTATTGAGTTAAAAGGAAAATTACAGAAAGGTGTTTACGCAAAAGATATTATTTTGCATTTCCTTTCAAAGTACGGTGTAGCAGTTGGAACTGGATATGTAATGGAATTTTACGGAGATACGATTGAGGCTATGGAGATGGAAGAGAGAATGACGCTTTGTAATATGGCAATTGAGGGAGGAGCAAAGGCTGGTATTATAGCACCAGATGAAAAAACATTTGCTTATGTAAAAGGACGTAAATATGCACCGAAAGAATTTGAAACATTCGAGAAGAAATGGTCTGAACTTTATACAGATTCAGATGCAATTTATGATTTGCATATTTCGATAGATGTGACGGATTTAGCACCGTACGTTACATGGGGAACAAACCCGAGTATGGGTGTTCGTATTGATGAAAAATTGCCAGAAAAGCAGGATGCAAATGACGAAAGAGCATTTTCTTATATGGGATTAAGCCCTGGACAAAGCACGTATGACATTCCTGTTCAGCATGTTTTCATTGGATCTTGTACAAATTCCAGGCTTTCTGATTTAGAAATTGCTGCATCTGTTGTGAAAGGGAGAAAGGTAAAAGAAGGTGTGCGAGCGCTCGTTGTGCCTGGATCGAAAAGAGTAAGAGAAGCTGCGATGCAAAAAGGGCTACATCACATATTTGAAGAAGCTGGATTTGAATGGAGAGAACCTGGATGTTCAATGTGTCTTGGAATGAATCCAGATCAAGTACCTGAAGGAGAACATTGTGCTTCGACTTCAAATCGTAATTTTGAAGGAAGACAAGGAAAAGGGGCACGAACACATTTAGTTAGCCCAGCAATGGCGGCAGCAGCTGCGTTATACGGTCATTTTGTTGATACTAGAAAGGAGAGTTATGATGGAGCCATTTCGTATTCATAAAGGTACTGCTGCAGTACTGATGAATAATAACATTGATACAGATCAAATTATTCCGAAGCAATATTTAAAGAGAATTGAAAGGACGGGATTTGGAAAATATTTATTCGATGAATGGCGTTATGATAATAACCGCCATGAAAACCCTAATTTTCCGCTTAATGCACAAAATAGAAAAGGAGCAAGTATATTAATTACAGGTGATAATTTTGGTTGTGGTTCTTCAAGAGAACACGCTCCGTGGGCGCTTGCTGATTATGGTTTTCGCGTTATTATCGCCGGCGGGTTTGCAGATATTTTTTATATGAATTGTATGAAAAATGGTATGTTACCAATTGTAATGGATAAAGAAATGCGAGAACAACTTGCCAAAACGGATGCGAGAGAACAAATAGAAGTAGATTTAGAGAATGAGGTAATTACAACAAGTACGCACAGATTTTATTTTACAATCGAGAAAATGTGGAAAGAGAAATTATTAAATGGTCTAGACGAAATTAGTATTACGATGAAATATGAACAAGAAATTGTAGAGTATGAAAGGAAAGTAGCTTTATATTAAGAAAAAACGGAATGTTCAAAAAGTATTTACATTCAGAATTAAGTATTATATACTATGTAAAAATCAGAGGAGAAAGGGAGTAAGTATTATGAATATCATGCAATCTATTAAAGTGCTTACACAACTACATCATCATACATAAAGCCCTTGAACCTAGCGTGAAAACGTGTAGGCACAAGGGTTATTCCCGTTGTACCTACACTCTACTAAAGAGCCTTGTAGGTATTTTGTCTACAAGGCTCTTTTTATTTTCGGTTTAGGTGAATGAAATGAGCATACATTAGAAAGTGAAAGGTGTGAGAATTTAGATGACAAAATGGAAACGGGCAAACCCAAATGGAACGAGAGACTATTTATTCGAAGAATGTACGTTAATTGAAGAAGTGGAGCAAAAATTAAGACGTACTTTTTTAGGGCGAGGTTATGAGGAAATAAGGACACCTACAATTGAATTTTATGATGTTTTTGCCTTTCAAAATAGACCGATAGATGAAGAAAAGATGTATAAATTTTTTGATGAAAAGGGACGGATTATCGTGTTACGTCCAGATATGACAATTCCTTTAGCGAGAGTGATGGGAACGCAGAGGTGGGATACGCCGCTTAAACTGACGTATGGCGGGAATGTATTTCGGGCGAATGAGTCCCTTGCTGGAAAATATAATGAAATTGTACAAAGTGGTATTGAAATTATAGGTATTGATAACGTAAGAGCTGAAATTGAATGCGTCATAAGCGTCATTCAATCACTTCAAAAGGTGAAGGTACAATCTTTTACAATAGAGATTGGGCAAGTGCAATTATATAAATGTATTGTAAAAAAACTCTCCATTCATGAGGAAGAAGAGAGAGTACTTAGGACATACATTGAAAGTAAAAATTATGCGGCTCTATCAAATTTTATTAGAGAAAAGAAATTAGATCGATGTGATGAAACAGTAAGATTACTTGAGAAGTTACCAAGGCTATTTGGAAACTTAGAAGTGATTGAGGAAGCAGAAAAACTCGCCTCAAGTAATGAAATGAAAATGGCGATTGCAAGAGTGAAAGAAATATATGAAGCAATTGAAAAATTAGGCTATGGATCTTACATATCAATTGATTTAGGTATGATCCAACATTTAGATTATTATACGGGAGTTATTTTCAAAGGGTATATATATGAAATAGGAGAAGAAATCGTTAGTGGCGGAAGATATGATGAGTTAATTGGAAATTTTGGAGAGATGCTGCCGGCTGTTGGACTCGCGGTGCAAGTCAATCAAATTGTGAAGGCGCTGCAAGAGCAACAAGAACCATATGAACGAAAGGGAATAGATATTATTATTCATTATGAGTTAAATAGATTAGCAGAAGCGGAAAGATTACGAAATTTACTTCAAAAGGACGGGAAAAAAGTAGAGCTATCCTTATTCTCTAATGTAAATGACACCTTTCAATTTGCAAGAAAAAATCAAATAGTAACGGTCGTTGAGGCGAAGAACGAATCATTAGTGGAATATGTATGGAAAGAGAAATGGGTAGTCCAGAAAGAAGGAGAAACTTCATGCGTAACATTCAAATTGCGTTAACGAAGGGAAGATTAGAAAAACATGTGATTCCGCTCTTTGAGCAGATTGGAATTGATTGTTCGGAGCTCAAAAATAAAGGACGAAAGCTTGTTTTTCAAAGTAAAAATACAGATATCTCATTTATTTTAGTGAAAGCAGTAGATGTTGCCACTTATGTAGAACATGGAGTAGCTGATATTGGGGTCGTTGGAAAAGATATTTTAATGGAAAACGAGAAAGATATTTATGAAATGTTAGATTTAGGAGTGGGCGTGTGTAAGTTTTGTGTTGCTTCTATTCCTACGTATAATCCGAAGAGCTACCGAAAGAAACGCATTGCGACGAAATATCCACATATTACTTCTAACTATTTTCATGATAAAGGGGAGGATGTAGAAATTATTAAAATAGAAGGTTCTGTAGAAATCGCTCCTATTCTTGGATTGGCAGATGCAATTGTTGATATTGTGGAAACAGGAAAAACATTACAAGAAAATGGGCTCATTGTATTTGAGGAAATGTGTTCTATATCTGCTCGGATGATTGTAAATAAGGCTGCATTAAAAACTAAAAAAGACGAAATATTCAGTATTGTAAATATGATGGAGCAAGAAATTTTGTCAGGAAAATAGGGGGACTTGTAATGGAGATAGTTTGTGAAGATTTTCAAAAGGCTTTATCGAAAATAAAATTACTACGAGAAAACGCAAATATAATAGAAGAAACTGTTCAAAGAAGTGTAAGCGAAATCGTTCGAAAGGTAAGGAAGAGTACGGATGAGGCTCTATCATTTTATACAAAAAAGTTTGATGGTGTGGAGATTAAAGAGTTTCGTGTAAGTGAGGAAGAAATAAAACGAGCGGGTATGTTTGTAGAGAATTCATTTTTAGAAGCGTTACAAGAGGCGAAGAAAAACATTATTTCTTATCACGAAAAGCAAAAAAGGCAATCCATGTTCGATTGCACGAGTGAAGGCATTATTAGAGGGCAAATCATTCGGCCGTTAGAAAATATAGGGGTATATGTGCCGGGCGGAACTGCTTCGTATCCTTCGTCAGTATTAATGAATGTATTGCCAGCAAAACTCGCTGGTGTGAAAAAGATTGTAATGGTAACACCACCAAGGCAAGGGGAGATTGATCCACATATTTTAGTTGCTGCAAGCCTTGCAGGAGTAGATGAAATTTATACGATAGGTGGTGCGCAAGCAATTGCTGCTTTAGCATATGGGACGGAATCGATTCCAAAAGTGGATAAAATAGTTGGACCAGGAAATTTGTACGTTGCTCTGGCGAAACGAGAAGTATACGGAATAGTAAATATCGATATGATTGCTGGACCGTCAGAAATTGTAGTTATTGCTGATGAAACCGGTAATGCAAAATATATCGCTGCTGATTTATTATCACAAGCAGAACATGACGAGAGAGCAACAGCAATTTGTATTACAACGAATATAGAGTTAGCAAAAGAAGTAGAAAGAGAGATAGAAAGACAGTTAGAAACATTACCAAGAAGCGAAATTGCACGTGAATCGATAAATAGAAATGGAGCTATCTTTATCGTGCCTTCTTTAGATGAGGCGCTACAATTATCGAATGAAATCGCTCCAGAACATTTAGAGTTACATATAAAAGAACCGATGAATGCTCTAGCTTATGTGAAACATGCAGGGTCTATCTTTCTTGGTCCATATGCACCGGAACCGCTCGGTGATTATTTAGCAGGACCGAATCACGTGTTACCGACAAGTGGAACGGCAAGGTTTTTCTCACCGTTATCAGTCGATGATTTCGTGAAAAAATCAAGCTTTCTGTCTTATACGGAGGAAGCGTTAAGAGATGTACAACATCATATTGTAGAACTTGCCAATAAAGAAGGATTACATGCGCATGCGAGAGCAATTCAAATAAGATTTGAGGAGGAAGAATAATGCGTGAGTGCAGTCAAATACGTGAGACGACAGAAACAAAAATCAAATTAAGTTTGCAGCTTGATGAAGGCAAGAACGTTTCTGTACAAACGGGAGTTGGATTTTTTGATCATATGCTAACTTTATTTGCAAGGCATGGAAGATTCGGTTTACAAGTGGAGGCGGAAGGCGATGTATTCGTTGATGCGCATCATACAGTTGAAGATGTTGGAATTGTACTCGGAAATTGTTTGAAAGAAGCATTGCAAAATAAAGAGGGGATTAACCGTTATGGCTCCGCATATGTACCGATGGATGAATCTTTAGGTTTTGTCGCAATTGATATTAGCGGGCGCTCATATATTGTATTTCAAGGAGAATTAACGAATCCGAAGCTAGGGGATTTTGATACAGAACTAACAGAAGAATTTTTTAGAGCAGTTGCTCATGCTGCCAATATTACATTACACGCTCGCATTTTATACGGAAGCAATACACATCACAAAGTTGAAGCGTTATTTAAAGCGTTTGGTAGAGCGCTTAGAGAAGCAGTCGAAAGAAATGCCAGCATTACTGGTGTAAATTCCACGAAAGGGATGTTGTAATTGATTGCTATTATAGATTATGGAATGGGAAATATTCGCAGTGTGGAACAAGCATTACAATATATTGGAGCAGAGTACATCGTAACGGGTGATAAAGAAAAGATTTTTAGAAGTGATGGAGTGATCTTACCAGGAGTAGGTGCATTTCCGAAAGCGATGGATGTATTGGAAGAAAAAAATTTAGTGCGTGTGTTAAAAGAAGTCGGGCGTTCAGGAAAACCGCTTCTGGGCATTTGCCTAGGGATGCAGCTTTTATTTGAAAAAAGTGAGGAACTACAAGACTGTAACGGATTAAGTTTATTGCCAGGTGTTATTCGAAAGTTAAAGGTTCCTCATAAAATTCCACATATGGGATGGAATGAGTTAAAGAAAGAGGGAGAAATATCACTTTGGAATGGAGTAGAGGACGGTTCTTTCGTATATTATGTTCACTCTTATTATGCAGATTGTCCAAATGAAATTGTGTATGGGATAAGTGAATATGGAGTGAAAGTACCTGGTTTTGTAGCAAAAGGAAATATATACGGCGCACAGTTTCATCCTGAAAAAAGCGGTGACATTGGAATGCAAATGTTGAAAAATTTCAAAGGGGTGGTAGAGGCATGGAAATCTTCCCAGCTATCGATTTAAAAGAGGGGCGATGCGTTAGACTTTATCAAGGAGAGTTTAGTAAAGAAACAGTAATGAATGAAGATCCGGTTGCGCAAGCGATTATATTCGAAAAATTGGGAGCGAAAAAGTTGCACATTGTTGATTTAGATGGCGCAATTGCTGGCGAGTCAGTAAATTTGCTCGTTATTGAAAGAATATGCAAGGCAGTACGTATTCCTGTGCAAGTTGGAGGAGGAATTCGATCACTTGTAGCGGTAGAGAAGTTATTGTCAGTAGGTGTAGATAAAGTGATTTTAGGAACAGCTGCTCTTTATGATAAGGAATTTTTAGAAGAAGCAGTTCTTCTATATAAAGAGAAAATCATTGTTGGAATTGATGCGAAAAATGGTTTCGTAGCAACGAGAGGCTGGCTTGATGTGTCTGAAATTTCTTATATTGATTTAGCAAAGCAAATGGAGAATGTAGGTGTTCAAACGATTGTGTTTACAGACATTTCGAAAGACGGGACACTTGCAGGACCGAATTTAGAGCAATTGGAGTTACTACAAAAAAGCGTGAGCATTCGTCTTATTGCTTCTGGAGGAGTGGCATCTATTCAAGATGTGAAAAAATTAAATGATATGAATATATACGGCGTCATAATTGGTAAGGCTCTTTATGAGAAAACGATTGATTTAGAAGAAGTGTTAGAGGTAACAAAGTTATGTTAGCGAAACGCATTATTCCATGTCTAGATGTGAAAGAGGGCCGAGTCGTAAAGGGTATAAATTTTATAGGGTTACAAGACGTCGGTGATCCTGTTGAAATAGCCGCTTTATATAATGAGGCGGGAGCAGATGAAATTGTATTTTTAGATATTACGGCAACGCATGAAGGACGAAAAACAATTCTAGATGTTGTAGAAAAAACAGCTTCGAAAGTATTTATTCCTCTTACAGTTGGCGGGGGAATTTCAAGTGTTAAAGATATGTACAATTTACTAAGAGCTGGAGCGGATAAAGTTTCAATCAACTCAGCGGCAGTGCGAAATCCAAAGCTAATCGAAGAAGGGGCAGAACACTTTGGCTCACAATGTATTGTCGTAGCAATTGATGCTAGAAAAGTAGCAGAAGAAAAGTGGAATGTTTATGTGAACGGCGGAAGAGTTGATACGGGTATGGATGCAATCGGGTGGGCAAAACGCGTTGCCGAGCTAGGGACAGGCGAAATTTTGTTAACGAGTATGGATGCAGATGGAACGAAAAACGGGTACGATCTTCGTTTAACAGAAGAAATTTCAAAAAGCGTTTCCGTACCAGTCATCGCGTCAGGCGGATGTGGTCACGTTGATCACATTATAGAAGTTTTTCAAAAGACAACAGTTGATGCAGCACTTGCGGCATCCATCTTTCATTATGGTGAGGCGACAGTGCAGGACGTAAAGAGAAAATTAAGAAATGCAAATGTTGAGGTGCGGTTATGAAACCTAACTTTTCAAAAGGATTATTACCAGCAGTTGTAATTGAAGAAGGGACAAAAGAAGTTTTAATGCTAGCTTATATGAATGAAGAAGCATATGAAAAAACGCTAGAAACGAAAAGAACATGTTTTTATTCTCGTTCAAGACAATCGTTATGGAATAAAGGAGAAACATCAGGAAATGTCCAATATGTGCAATCTCTTTATTTAGATTGTGATCAAGATTCAATTGTTGTTGTCGTAAAGCAAGTGGGACCGGCTTGTCATACAGGAGAGAAAACATGTTTTCACTACCAAATTATATAGGGGGATACATATGGAAAATACCTTTAAATTACTATTTGAAACAATTGAAGAACGAAAGGGAAATCCACTTCCTGAATCGTATACAAATTATTTATTTTCAAAAGGCGAAGATAAAATTTTAAAGAAAATTGGTGAAGAATGCACGGAAGTAATTATCGCATCTAAAAATAATGACAAAGAAGAATTAGTGAAAGAAATGGTTGATGTATTGTATCACTGCTTTGTTTTATTAGCTGAAAAAAATATATCATTAGAAGATGTTATGGAGGAAGTGACAGAAAGAAATGGGAAGCTTTCGCGAGTAGGGGACAGAAGTGAAATAGATACATTATAAGGGGGAAATGTAGATGAAGGTGGATTATCACATTCATTTAGAAGAAGGGCCATATTCAATAGGATGGCTAGCTAAAATAAATGAAGTGTTACAACATTATGAACCACTTAAAGAAGAGAAACATTCTATGGAATGGCTTGTGAAAACACAAGAACGCCTGCAAAGACGTGTGAAAGAAGGGCCATTTACAATGAAATGGATTGATTTATATTTAGAAGAAGCTTTGCAAAAAGGTATAAAAGAAGTTGGTATTGTCGATCATTTATACCGTTTTTATGAAGCGAGAGAATACTATGAAAGATATGTCGATATTAGTGATTCGAGGCTTGGTCGTTTACAGAAGGAATGGTTAGACCAAGTAAGGGTAACATCACTGCATGATTTTACAAAGGCAATTGAAGAGGCGAAAGAACGGTGGAGTAAAAGAGGTGTTACGCTTAAACTTGGAATTGAAGCGGATTATTTTATTGGTGGTGAACAAGAATTACAATCTTTACTCGCATTAGGAGATTTTGATTATGTAATTGGTTCTGTTCATTTTTTAAATGGATGGGGATTTGATAATCCAGATACGAAAGAATATTTTAAGGAACATGACTTATATGCTTTATATGATACGTTTTTCAAAACGGTTGAGTGTGCAGTTCGCTCTAATTTATTTGATATTATAGCCCATCTTGATAACATAAAAGTATTTAATTATCGGTTAGATGAAAATGAACAACTTTCTTATTATAAGGAAATTGCGCGTGCGTTAGTAGAAACAAATACGGCAACGGAAATAAATGCAGGATTGTACTATCGCTATCCTGTACGCGAAATGTGTCCGAGTCCGCTATATTTACAAGTATTAGCTAAGCATGGCGTTCCGGTTACTCTTTCCTCAGACGCTCATTATCCGAGTGATTTAGGAAAATATGTGGCAGAGAATATAAAGACGTTACGTAATCATGATATTTCTCACATAGCTACATTTACGAAACGAGTAAGAACGATGAGATTACTGGAAGAAGAAGTAACAATTTCAAAATGATCACGATTTTTTGATGAAAACCACCCTTTTTGTTCAAAATAAGAAAGAATAAAAAGGAGGGTAAGAAATGGCGAAACAACAAAATAAACAAAATGTACAAGGTGCACAACAACAAGCTCAAACTTCTGAAACGAATGCTACATCTCAATCAGTTATTGAGGAACAAATTAGCGATACAGTTGCAGAAGGAACGATCGATGCAAAGCTTGGACAAGAATCGCAAGAGAAAGCGTAAGAAAAGGGGAGAGATGGATCTCCTCTTTTCTTATGGGTAAAAAATGTAGATTTTCAAAACTATGATCAAATTCCTTGGTTTTTATAGGTGGATTTCTTACAATGAAAGATAAGAGATATCTTATTTTTTATAGAAGAGGTGTTAGTAGTGGCAAAAATATTAATAGCAGGGAAAATTCCAGCAATCGGATTAGAACTATTAAAGGATCATGATGTAGAAATGTACGATAAAGATGCGTTAATTTCTTTAGATGAATTAACAGATCGTGTAAAAGATAAAGATGCATTGTTAAGTCTACTTTCTACAAAGGTGACAAAAGAAGTTATTGATGCGGCACCTAATTTGAAGATTGTTGCAAACTACGGTGCTGGTTACGATAATATTGATTACTCGTATGCCGGAGAAAAAGGGATTTCGGTAACGAATACACCGAAAGTATCAACTGAAGCGACAGCAGAATTAACATTTGCACTTCTTTTAGCAGCTGCACGTAGAATTCCTGAAGGCGATACATTATGCCGTACAACTGGATTTAATGGATGGGCGCCATTATTTTTCTTAGGCCGTGAAGTACATGGTAAAACAATTGGAATTATTGGGCTTGGAGAAATCGGAAAGGCAGTTGCAAAGCGTGCGAAAGCGTTTGGAATGAATGTTTTATATACAGGTCCAAATCGAAAGCCTGAAGCTGAAAGTGAACTGGAAGCAACATATGTAACATTGGAAGAATTATTACAAACAGCAGACTTTATTACAATTAATTGTGCTTATAATCCGAAATTGCATCATATGATTGATGATGAACAGTTTAAAATGATGAAGAAAACAGCGTATATTGTAAATGCTTCACGTGGACCAATTATGAATGAAGCGGCACTTGCTCATGCATTAAAAACGAATGAAATTGAAGGAGCAGCTCTTGACGTGTTTGAATTTGAACCGAAAATTACAGAAGAGCTAAAAGGATTAAAGAATGTAGTACTTGCTCCTCACGTAGGAAATGCAACGTTCGAAACTCGTGATGCGATGGCTGAAATGGCAGTAAGAAATATTTTAGCCGTATTAAACGGTGAAGAGCCTGTAACCCCTGTGAATCAAAAAGCAGTAGTTACAAAATAAAAAGAAACCTTCCGGAATCGGAAGGTTTCTTATTTTTCTTTATTTGCTCTTTTAGATGGCCTTTGTCTAAGAAATTGAGATAGCATATACAAAATATATAGTGGAATAGCAATGAATAAGAAAACAGAAAAATTACCGAACCCTGTTTGGTACATTGTGATAATGATTCCAACTAGAAATAGTGTAATAATGATGCTATATCGTGGAATTGGTACATCTTTTAAACTTGGGATACGAATGCGGCTCACCATTAAAAATGCGAACGTTACAAATACTGTAATAAGAACGATTTTTGGAATGGTATGTGAAAATAATGTTAAGAAAGCAACAAGCCCTCCCGCTGCTGTAATCGGTACGCCAGTGAAATATTTCATTGAAGTAGAAGATGGTGTTACATTAAATCGTGCTAAACGGTATGCTCCGAAAAGAGGGAATAGTCCCGCTATGTATAGTCCGATGATTCCGTAATTGGAGAAAGATGTGTAATACATGAGAACAGCAGGTGCTGCACCAAATGTTACGACATCCGCCAGCGAGTCAAGCTCTTTTCCCATTTGTGAATCAACACGTAATAAGCGAGCAACACGTCCATCAAGACTATCTAACATCATCCCGATAAGTACTAAAATAGCAGCTGATTTATAATATCCTAAAGATGCATAGCCGATTGATAAGAATCCACTATATAAATTTCCGAGCGTAAATAAGTTTGGAATAGCTGCTCTATACAAAATCTGATCCCTTGCTTTCTGTAATAAATTCTTAATTAGTTTATGAAATTTTACTTATTTTATCATACCATAAATTTCTTCCTCATACGAAAAAAATTCCCAATTTGTGAAAGATTTCATAGCGGAATGATTTGAAAAATAAGTAAAAAAAGAAGCAACTTTTATAAAAGTTGCTTCTGGCGCTATTCAAATTTCGTTGTCATTGTTCCGGTTTTATAACGATTGTTAGGATCGAAACGTAATAAGTCTCCATAAATGAGTTTGTCGGAGAGTTTCAATTCAGTTTTTGCTTTTTCAATATTTGGTTGACATAATGAGATGTCCGCTTCTTCACCTGTATTTCGTTTATAGCACATGTTTTTTGTATAAACATAGTTTTCCGAAACGAAGCTACCATCACGCATTACCATAAGTGGATCTTCTTCTTTAATAAATAGGTCAGTCCCAAATTCAACTGATTGATTTGTTTTAATACCAAGTAAATGAAGTAGCGTCGGTTTAATATCAATTTGACCAGATACTTTAGAAATGACTTTTCCTTCTTGACCAGGTACATGAATAATGAGAGGGACGCGTTGTAATTGCATAGAATCAAACGGTGTAATAGCGTCTTTCCCAAGGAACTGAGCCATAGCTGCATTATGGTTTTCAGAAATACCGTAATGATCTCCATAAATGACAATAACGGAATTATCATACAGTCCTTCCTCTTTTAATTGTTTAATAAATAGTTTAAGAGCTTCATCCGTGTAACGAACGGTTGGGAAGTAGCGGTTTACAACACCACTTTCCGAATTAAACTCATCAACATATTGATCTTCTGGATTTAGAAGAAATGGAAAATGATTTGTTAAAGTAATAAATTTTGTATAGAACGGTTGTGGTAAAGATTTTAGCTTTGGAATTGATTGTTCAAAGAACCCTTTATCTTTTAATCCCCAACCGACAGACATTTGTTCTGTGCCTACGTAATCATTTAAATTAAAGTAACGATCATATCCAAGTGCAGGATACATTACATCACGATTCCAAAACGTTTTATCGTTTGAATGGAAGACAGCAGAAGAATATCCGTATTTTTTTAATTGTTCTGGTGTAGCTGTATATTCATTTGTTGCGTGAGTAAAGAATACAGAACCGCGGTCTAGCGGATAAAGTGAATTTTCAACGATAAATTCAGCATCAGAAGTTTTACCTTGTCCCGTTTGATGATAGAAGTTATCGAAATAAAAACTATCTTTAATAAATTCATTTAAAAATGGAGTGATTTCTTTTCCATTTATTTTTTTATTAATAACAAAACTTTGTGTAGATTCCATTGAAATCAAAATTACATTTTTACCTTTTGCAGCTCCAAATAAGTTTTTATCAACTTGCTTATCTTTTGAGTCTGTATAGTTTTTAATTTCAGAGAACCCGTCACCACTTGCAAATACACGTTCAGCCGAAGATTTAGATTGAAGTGTAATATCAAATAGATGATATGTGTATAAACCTAAATTTTTCACGACAGTTTGACGATCAAATGAGCGTGAGAACATTTGTGGCTTATAAATAACTGAAACGACAATTTGTAATGCTAATAGAGCTGTTACACCGCTAAAGAAAGTTCGCTTCTCAGAGCGAGAAAGTGGCGTCTTGTCGCAAAATGCTGGGAATTTACGTGAAAGAAACATTAAAATAATTGCATCTGCAAATAAAAGTAATGTTTTGTACGTAAAGAGTTCTTTTATACTTGTCCCTAAATCAGCCATATTATTTGTTTGAAATAAAACTGGGAACGTAACGAAATCGTTATAAAACCCATAAAACATTGCATTTCCAAATAAAATAAAGGACAGTATAAAACTGATTCCAACTATAATACGGTTTCGGTGTTTAGATGCAAGTAAAGCAAAACCGAAAAATAAAAGTAACGCAGCTAGTGGATTAATAAAAAGCATAAATTCTTCAAAGAAGTTATCAATTTTAATATCAAATGCTAGCTTGTACACAATATATGTTTTTATCCATAATAAAACGACTGCAACGAGTGCAAATCGCAGTTTTGGAAACAGACGTTGTAGCATAATATACTCCTCTCCTAAAAAGCATGACAGTTCTTGTGAGCCGGTTTGATTAGCGCCTCATTTTATATATACGAACAGTCCTTTGTTATTATGTTTATTATACTATGAGTATCATTATACGAAAATAAAAGAGAGTTGTGGACTTTTTTATAATAATTGAGTAGAAAAAGGGCAGTGGGAGACAATAAAACGGAGTTTTGGTACTATGTCAAGAAAATAGACAAATCAAACAGAGACATTTTATTCGTTAAGCAGCTTGAGATTGTTGCTTTTC
>NZ_JAEHBI010000006.1:0-171568 GCF_016483705.1 Bacillus cereus group sp. N6 | reverse complement strand
ACTTCTCTTTTTCGACGTACAAAGAATTACAGCAATTATTCAAAATTTCTTAAACGATAACCGTAGTTTATAAACGTACTTAGTTTTGTTCAAACTTTGCAACAGAACCCTATTAATTACAATTAATGTAAAAGATAGCGCTTTTTTAATTTGGAGTACAAGGGGAGTGCAGAAAATGAACCATACTATTTTAAAAGAGTTGGAAGTTGAATTAAAAAATTACTTTCAACCGTTTTTGAATGCACCTGCAACAATAGAAGAAATTCAATATGCCGAAAGTGAAATGGGGATTGCGTTTCCAGATGAATTACGTAATCTTTATCTTGCACATAACGGTGAGGATAAATCAGGACCAGGGTTGTTTTTTGGTTTGCCATTTCTCTCGTTAGATGAAGTTTTGGATGAGTGGAGAATATGGAAAAGAATTGAAGAGGATGATTTTTTTAATTTTGATGCATTTTCAATACCAAAAGAATATATTAAGGAAAGATATGTGAATCACAATTGGATACCTATTAGTAAAGATTATGGCGGTAACAATTTAGGAATAGATGTTGATCCGGATGAAAAGGGGAAAGTGGGACAAGTTATTAATTTTGGACGAGATGAAGAAGTGAAATATGTAATTGCAAATAGAATTTCAGATTTGTTACTATTTATTTTACAAACGCTAAAAAATAAAAATTTCACCATTCATCAAGAAGAAGGTTATTTATATTGGAGTTATGGTGCTAATGATAATATACATTTTTTAGACGCTTTATTTAATATTGAATTACCTGTTTTACAGCCCCAATTTATATTTCAATCTGAAAATAACGTTAAAGATTGGTACGATAGTTTAGATGAGAATTGGAGATATATAGTGGGTGCATCTGAACGTGCAGACAGGTTTATTAGAGAGAAGAGATTATATTTAGGTGGAAAAGGGTTAGTAGATATTAGTCCATTACAGATGTGTACAGAAGTGAGAGAACTAATTTTATCCGGAAATGAAATTCGAGATTTAGCAGGATTAGAACGAATGAATTCTTTAAAGAAGTTATATTTAGTTAATAATCCGGTTCAAGATTTAACGCCAATCATACATCTAAAACACTTACAAGAAATGAATATAAAGAATACGAAGATAAATAATTTATCGGAACTTGTAGAAATGTCATCATTAAAAAAATTAAATATTACACATACTAGTATTCAAGATTTTTCGTTGCTACCGCAGTTTCAAAAATTAGAATCGCTTTCTGTACATATTTCAAATCGTGAGCAGCTCTATGCGATTTCGAGAGTAGATAATTTAAAGCATTTATATATTTTAGGTTTAGAGAATGTTAGTGAATTGGATTTGCTTGTTTTGCAAAATTTAAATAAGTTAATCACAATTGAATTTGAAAATAGCATCATTGCTAATTTAAATTGTTTTCAACACAATGCGTCAATTCAAAATATAAAATTGACAGATACAAAGGTAAAGGATGGAGCGGCATTAGGTAAAATGAATGGGCTAAAGGAATTAGAATTAGATGGCGCAACAATTGATAACCTTGAAACGATTTGTTGTTCGCATTCATTAGAAATATTTACAGGAACGTTTGAACAATTTTTTATGTTAAAAGACTCGTTTGATAGAAATATAGATTTTTCAAAAATAATTGGAGGAATGAGTGAAGAAGAAAGTGACATTTGGCACCAGCATGTAATTGAATAGAAAATAACATTATTATGTAAATAAGTTTGTTTGTAGAAGGTGTAACTGTTTGACAGTTGATACTGCAATAAAGTGGTTAGGTGAAATAAATTATGTGTAACTGAATGTCACATCCCCCCTTAATCGTTCGTCTTGTATGTAGAACGTATAAGGAGGGATTTTATTATGAAAAATTTTGATGTAGCAATTGTTGGTGGTGGGCTTGCTGGATTAACAGCATCTATATATTTAGCGAAAGCTGGAAGGAAAGTTATTGTATTAGAAAAGTCCAGTCACTTCGGCGGTCGAGGGATGACTATAAATAAAAACGGCATTTGTATGAATCTTGGTGCACATGCTTTATATAGAGGTGGAGAAGCGTTTATAACTTTTAATGAGCTAGGAGTAAATCTTCCAGGTGGAATCCCATCTACAAAAGCAAATGGAATATGGAAAGGGGATATTTATACCATTCCAACAGATTTTCGCTCTATTTTATCAACACCGTTACTTTCATGGTCTGCAAAAGTACAGTTCGCTCGTCTTATGATTCATTTAGGAAACTTAGATGTAGGAAAAGTTCCGAAAATAAGCCTAACTACATGGGCAGAAAATGAAATTAAAGATCCAATGGTTCGAAATATATTTTATGCATTATGCCGAACAACAACATATACGTATGCTCCTACAATACAATTAGCATCTTCCGTACTAAAGCAAATACAGCTTTCTATGAAAGAAGGAGTACTTTATGTAGATGGTGGTTGGGAGACGATAATAACAAATTTAAGAGGAATAGCGAATACTAGTGGTGTACAATTTCTGGCTAAAAAGCATGTTTTAAAAATAGAGCATTGTGAAGGAAAACAAAGAATACATTGTTTTGACGATGAAGTATTTGAAGCAGGGGCAGTTATTGTAACAACTCCACCGAAAGAGGCATGTAAAATTATAAAAGGTACAGAAGGAACAAGTTTGCAAAAATGGAGTGAACAATCTATACAAGTGACCGTGGCAGCGTTAGATATTGGTTTAAAACAATTACCGAATCCTTTACATCATTTTGCATTGGGATTAGATCAACCTATATTTTTCACGAATCAATCGAGAGCAGCTAAATTAAGTGAAGATGGATCAATTGTAGTGAGTCTAATTAAATACCATAACCCTGTACTAGAACTGAATCATATTCAAGAAGAGAAAGAACAGTTAGAAAATATGATGGAATTGTTACATCCGAATTGGAAAAGAGAAGTTGTTGCACAGCAATATTTACCGAAAATAACGGTAGTATATGATTTTCCTCATATTGACCGTGTTGAAAAACCAGGCCCTAACATACCTGGAATGCCAGGTGTTTATGTTGCAGGAGATTGGGCTGGGCATGATGAAATATTAGCTGATGCTGCGGTGGCAAGCGGAAAACGTGCAGCGTTACACATATTAAAGCAATCCGAAAGTGAGGCAGTTCATCATGGAAACGGAGCAATTATATGAAACGTATCAATCATTATTATTTTCGTTAGCATATAGAATCCTTGGGAGTGTTATGGATGCTGAAGATATCGTCCATGACGTATTTATATCACTTAATAATATGGAGGACGTTCAAACTATAGAAAATATGAGAGCCTATTTATGTAAAATGGTAACAAATCGCTCAATTGACAAATTACGTTCGGCAGCACATAAACGGAACGTATATGTCGGAATGTGGTTGCCAGAGCCATTTGTGGAAGAGATTGATGATCCATCAGAGTCATTTGTAATGAAAGAATCAATTTCTACGGCATATTTATTACTTTTACAACAATTGTCTGAGGTAGAGAGAGTTGTTTTCAGTTATGAATACTAAGAAATCGCTTCAATTGTAGATAAGAGTAGTGCGAACTGCCGAAAAATCTTTCAACGTGCAAGGAAAAGTATTTTGGATAAGCCGAAGCAGTCAACATTAAGTACGAAGAAGATGGCTGCCTATGTGGAGAAATTTGTATCATCTTTGCAGTGTGGGGATGCGCAAGGCATGTTAGAAGTATTAAAAACAGATGCAATATTAAAAGCTGATGGTGGTGGTAAAGCTACAACTGCAATCCATCCAATCTATTCTGCAGATAGAATTATACGTTTATTCTTTGGAATTGGGAAGAAGTTCCCGGAAGAGTACAATGTTGATTATAAGATGGTAAATGGAGGTCCAGGTGTTATTGTTAAAGTAAATAATAAAGTGACTTATGTGCTTTCATTTGCATTTGAGAATGAGAAAATCTCAAACATTTATATGATGGTTAATCCTGAAAAACTTATGCACTTAAATGTAACGGTATAAAAAAAGACGCATTTCTTTAGAAGTGCGTCTTTTTTTTATTTCTCTAACATTTCAAGAGGTACATCTTTTTCGCCTGCTACCTCAAATTTAATTTCCCCATCTTCTTCATAAATACGTGAAATAATCGGTATAGTAATCATTAATTTTTTATGCTGTTTTCGTTTTCGAGCAGCATCTAAGCTAATCACGTTCATTGTAAGCATCCTTTCTTCTAGAAATATATAAACAAAAGAAAATGCGTCCGGAAAGGGCGCTTAATTGAATTTGAAATACCGATTCATTTAATTGGGGTTTATATGATTTAACAACTGCAATTGAATTAAAAATAGTATGAATGGAATAATTGCACGTAGAAATTAACTTTACCAAAAAACGAAACAATATGCTATAAAAAAATTCAAATCTTTGTCATATAACGAGAAAAAGGATTTCGTTTCGCATATAATGAAAGTAGACGGGCAGCAAGAGCTTTTTCATCATATTGCTTGGAAAGGCGATGAAAAGAATGGATACGTTAGATTCATTATTATTTCAACTTGAACAATATGGAGAAGAGCATGATCGAAACAAAAAAACACGGGAAGAAAAATTACGGAATATTTCTCGTGAGATGGGGCAATTTTTATCAATTTTAGTAAAAGGATGTAGCGCAAAAAGCATTTTAGAAATTGGAACTTCTAATGGTTATTCTACATTGTGGTTAGCTAGCGCGGTAGAAGAAACAAATGGAAATGTAACAACTGTAGAGCTTTCTTCAGAACGAGTTGGAGAGGCACTAGTCAATTTTGAAAAGGCAAACCTTTTACAAAGGATTGATGTTCATAATCAAGAAGCAGGGGCATTTTTAGATGTGCAACTAGATCATTCATTTGATTTTATTTTCCTAGATTCAGAGCGGGCGCAATACATGTGGTGGCTTGAGCATATAAAACGCATTTTACAACCAAAGGGTTTTCTTGTTGTTGATAACGCAACCTCTCATGCAAGTGAATTAGCCGAGTTTAGAAAAATGATTGAAGAAGATGAAATGTTTGAAACGGTGTTATTGGCATTTCAAAATGGAGCATTTGTAGCGCTTAAGAAGAGTTAGGATTGAGCGTAATATAATTATCACATTGAAAAAGGGTGTATGTCAAAAGATTGAGTACAGTAGGATGGGAAGGACGTAATTTATATACGTAACATACGAAGAATCCGCCTTCAGCATGTTGTTCTCTAGGTCTTAAGTCTGAGGAAAATAATGTTGAGAACAGGTATACTTATACTAAGAAACAGGGAATGACTGCATAAACAGGCATTTCTAAAAAAATCGATTTCAAGCAGTTAGAATGTATATGAAATACGATATAATAGATGAAATATAGTGCATATAAATTCGCACATATAAATAAAGGAGCGATTTTGTTGACTGAACTCGAGAAAAAAGAACCTGTATCCATTGTGAAAGATAATAATGTAGAAGTAGTAGTAGATACAGTTATAAAAGATCAAGAATTAGAGGAACTGAATAAAGAAGCTGATCTTTATGTACAAAAATTAAATAGCGAGCAAAATACGGATTTATCAAAAGTATTGTCACAGCTAGGAGATTTAGGGGATAAAGAGCAACAAGCAGCAGGACAAACGTTATCAGCATTAAAACGTCCTGTAACAGCGATGATGAATGGCAAGAATGAAGAAATTCCAAATACATTGTTAGAATTACGCAAAGTGGTATCAGAGCTTGATCCGAATTCATTAAAAGCAAGTGGTATGAAGAAAATTATGTTTAAAGTATTCAAGAAAAATCCACTTGAAACATACGTGCATAAATATCAATCTATAGATAAACAAATTGAAGAGATTATAAGATCCCTTCTAATTGGTCGTGACAACTTACAAGAAGATACAGTTGGTCTTGAAATGCTTAAAGAACAATCGCACGATAAAATTCACGCTCTTGATAAACAAGTATACTTAGGAAGAAAACTCGCTGGTATGCTGGAAGCTGAGAAACAAAATCCAGAACGTCAAAGAGATATTCCATTAATTAACGATGCATTAGAAAAAATTCTAGTACGTACACGAAATATGCAGCAAGCGAAAAGTGTACTATTACAATCTATCGCATCTGTAGACATTATTAAGAAAAATAATGAAAAGTTAACAGAGGCAATTCGTAATGCAATTACGATGACGCAAAACGTTGTAACAGTTTCAGCTGCTATCCAGCTAGCGTTAACAAATCAGCGTAAAACAATTGATGCAGTGAATGCGACAAATGAAGCAATTGAATCAATGGTATTAAGTAACTCACAAGCATTAAAACAAAATACAGAAGAGACAACAAAACTTCTTGAAAATCCTGCTATTAGCATGGATAAATTACGTGAATCATTCCAAAATGTATTTGCTGCGATTGAAGCTTCTGAGAAATCATCAGAACGTATTATCGAGTCAAGTAAGAAGTTTGTAGTTGAATTAGACACATTTAATGATGAAATGAAACAAAAACTCATTCAGCGTCCAAGGAAATAACAGACTTTTAGAGGAGGTGAAAAAATGAGTTTCATTCAAACAGTATTAGTACTATTGGGTACATTGCTTTTAATCGCATTTACTGTCGTTGTTTTAGTTGTATATTTCGGACGTAAACTGTATTTTTCATGGACGAAACCATATAAAAGAGCACATGATTCTTTAGATAAGTTATCGAATAAATCATTACCGTTTCTACAAGAATTTACACAACACCCACTCTTTTATCGCTGGATTCGTACGGAAGGGAAAAAAGAACAAAATACTTTAAACACTCTTTTCTGTACTTCAGGCCAACGTACGAGAGAGCAAGTTTTCTCAATGTTACCGAAAGAAAAGCAGAAAAAAGTGCATGTGATGGCAAAAACAACGAAAAAGCTTACGAATGAAGATATTGATATCGCAACAATGAAAGTGAAAGATTTCTTGAGACAAGAATCACAACAAACTGTAAAACCGACAGACTTATCGTTTTATAAATTGTATTTTTATGATCGATATCCAGATGCATTAAATACAATTCAAACGTATAAACGCTCAATAAACCCTTCATTACAAAGAACGGTTGATGAAATTACAATTTCAGTATTAAATGCCTTGCCGTATTATCAGGAGCAACGTATGTTTGAACAACAACATAAACTTGAAACGTTCTTAATGAAAGATTTAACAGCGATGCTATCGTTAGTCGTACAATTACCACCTTCACAACGACCAGAAAAAGAAGAAGAATTAAAAATCTACTTGCAAAATTTCCAAAAAGAAATGGAAGTAGTCGAGCGAGATATTCGTGACTCGATTGATCACGATTTGAATGTGAAGATGAGAGCAGCGACTGAGAAGTTTAAAAATAAATAAAAAAAGCGCCTTAAAGCTATAGTTCTTAGCTTTTAAGGCGTTTTTTTATTAGTTGTTATTTTGCTTTAACGGTTGTATGACTAGAAGCAACACTTTCATTATGCAATCGATCAACTGCAGTTACTACATACGTGTACGTTTCTCCAGAAATAGCTGTTTTATCTACATAAATTTCTCCAAGTTTTGTTTTTCTTACAGTAGTAAGTAAATGTTTTGGATTTTGTATATCCACTTCATTTTTTCCATTCACACGGTAAATGGCGTAATAAGCAGAGTCATTCTCTCTATTATCAATGATACCTACTGCAATACCTTCATCTCTTGGAATAGCACCTTTTAAAGTCGGTTGTTTAGGTGGATCATGATCAAGCCAAGGCATAGGCGGGATTAATGCAGGATGTTTATATGTGTCGTTTGTGAGTCTATCTTTAATGCCTAGAGGATTGTTATTAATATCTTTTAAGCTGAAATGCATACTACCTTTTATCTCAGGAGATAACCGGTTTAATGTAATTTGTCTTGGATATTCTTCAGGATCAGACCAAGCGGGGACAGAATTATTATTAATTTTATAGGCTGCCTGACCGATGTATAGGTGAATCGGTTTATTATGTGTTTCTTTTACCCACCAATCTACTAATATGTCATATGCAGCTGGTGTGAAACCAATATTCCAATATATTTGCGGTGTAATGTAATCAATATAACCTTTTTGTATCCATTCACGTGTATCAGCATAAAGGTCATCATAGTTTCTTTGGCCTGCAGTTGTGTTAGAGCCAGTTGGATCGTCAGCTATATTTCGCCATACGCCGAACGGACTTATGCCAAACTTTACGTATGATTTTTCTTGTTTTATAGCAGTATTTAAATCTTTTACAAGTTCATTTACATTGTCACGTCGCCAATCCTCTATATTTGTAAATCTACCGTTATTATATGTTTCGTACGTTTTTTGATCGGGGAATTGTTCACCCGCTACTTTATATGGATAAAAATAATCATCCATATGTAGTGCATCAACATCGTAATTTTGTACAATTTCTAAAGCACCTTCTGTTATAAATTTTTTCACTTCTGGAATACCAGGGTTGTAATATAATTTCCCGCCATAAGGTACAACCCAATCCGGATGCTGTTTTGCAGGGTGATTATTCGTTAATCGATTTATATCAGTGTGATTCATCGTTATTCGATATGGATTAATCCATGCGTGGAATTCTATATTTCTTTTATGTGCTTCTTCAATCATAAATGCGAGTGGATCATATCCAGGGTCTTTTCCTTGTGTCCCCGTAATGTATTCAGACCAAGGACCGTAATTTGAAGGATAAAAAGCATCAGCAGTTGGTTTAATTTGTACAACAACTGCATTCATACCAGTGTTTTTTACATCGTCTAATAATCTAATAAATTCTTGCTTCTGATTTCCGATGGGTAAGCCAGTTTTTGAGGGCCAATCAATATTAAGAACAGATGCGATCCATACAGCACGTAATTCATGTTTTTTATACGTAGTATTTACTTCAGCATAAGTAGAGTGAGGAGAAATGAAAGAGAAAGGAATAAAAAAGATGACGATACAACATATCATTAATAAACGTTTCATGATTATTTATACGCCTCCCTATTATATGGTTAGCTAATATGATATCCGAGGTGAGGTTGTACTTACAATTGAGAAAAATAAATATTGAAACATTAATTTAATAGGAAAAATATTTTTACTGAAATTTACTTTCAATATAACTAAATTCTTTTACTTCTTCATATGCTTGTTAGTAAAGTGAAACTCCCTTTCATCCGAAGGGGATAATTTATAAGTATAGGAGGATTAATAAATGAAGGTTTTATTCGTTTGTTCTGGAGGGATGTCCAGTGCAATTGTTGTAAACGCTTTAAAAAAAGAGGCGGAGAAAAAAGGTGTAAACATGGAAGTCCATGCCATTGGAACAAGTGAGATAGAGGAAGAAGTAAAGAATGGCTGGGACGTTGTAATGGTTGCACCTCAAGTAAGACATAGATTTGACGCTGTTAAAAAATTCGCAGAAGAGGAATCTATCCCGTGCGGTATCATACCGCCACAAGCATACACGCCGCTTGGCGGACCGACTTTATTAAAAACTGTAAATGATTTAATTAGTTAGGGGGAAGCGTTATGAATAAATTTGTCACGTTTCTTGATAGAAACTTATCTGGACCGATGGCAAGGCTTTCTGAACAGAGGCATTTACAAGCAATCCGTGATGGAGTTATTTCAGCGTTACCATTTATTATTGTAGGAAGTTTCTTTTTAATCGTAGCATTTCCACCATTACCGAAAGATAGTTTCATATCTGTTTGGGCATTAAAAAATCAAACAAGTATATTAATACCATATCGTTTAACGATGTTTATTATGTCTTTATATATAGCATTTGGAATAGGATATAATTTAGCGAAAAGTTATAAGCTAGATGCTTTATCAGGAGCACAGCTTGCAGTATGTTCATTACTATTAACATTAACGCCTGAATTAATTGATAAAAAAGGGTTTATGCTTCCGATGACAAATCTCGGGGGTCATGGATTATTCGTGACAATGATTGTTTCTATTTTATCAGTTGAGATATTAAGATTTTGTAAGACGAAAAATGTAATGATTAAAATGCCAGAACAAGTACCGCCGTCTGTTTCACGTTCGTTTGAAGCACTTATACCTGCTGCATTCGTTATTATTTTAATGAGTTTAGTAACTGTCGTTTTTAGTATTGATTTACATCATGTAGTTGATAAATTAGCGGCACCATTAGTAAAAGCTGGTGATAGTTACTTCGGTGTAATCATTCCAGTATTTTTAATTACATTTTTTTGGTCATTCGGAATCCATGGTGTGTCGGTTGTTGGAACTGTTGCCCGGCCATTATGGGAAGTATATTTAGGGAAAAATGGTGAAGCAGTTGCTAGTGGCGCAAATCAGTTACCATTCATTTCACCAGAACCATTATACCAATGGTTTATATGGATTGGTGGTTCGGGCGCAACGCTAGGACTTGTATTAGCCATGATCGTATTTGGTAGATCGAAATATTCGAAAGCATTATCGAGAAGTTGTATTGTACCAGGTATTTTTAATATTAATGAACCTGTTATTTTTGGATTGCCAATCGTACTAAACCCAATATTAATTATCCCATTTATCATTACACCACTAGTAACAGCAACTATTGCATACTCAGCAACTGCGATGGGGTTTGTTACACCAACACATATAATGCCTCCATGGACATTACCAGCTCCAATTGGTGCATATTTAGCAACAGGTGGGGATTGGAGAGCGATTGTACTCGTATTTATAAACATAACAATATCATTCCTTATTTATTTACCATTCTTTAAAATGTACGACAAAAACATGCTTGAAATTGAGAAAAATGGTGATGGGGAATCTGTTAATCCGTAAGTTTTATATTTTATTTTTGAGTGATAGGCATTTTGTCTATCACTTCTTTCACATGAAGTCCAGAGAGGGTGAAATGGAATGAATATAAAATTTAGTTATAAAGGTGTATTTTTATTATTATTTGGAGTGATATGTGCAAATTTACTTTTTGTACCTTTATTAAGAATGCTAAATTTATCACAAATGCATAGTATATGGCTCGTTACAAGCATTGCGGCAAGTATTTTGCTTACAGTAGTTGTTTCTTTCATTGATGGATCGTTCGCATCGAAAGCTCAGTTGTTTTATAGATTTATATTATTTTCGATCGGTTGTACGTTTGTAACTTACATGATTGTTTTTTAGTAAATAGGAGGTCATGCATATTATGTATATTGCAGGGATAATGTCCGGTACTTCGTTAGACGGAATAGATGTAGCACTCGTTCATATAGAAGGAAGCGGTGTAGATTCTAAAGTTGAACTCATCCATTTTACTACAGTTCCATTTTATAATGATATGAAAAATGAGATCCAGCAGGCATTATCAATAGAAAATTCAAATGTACAACTCATATGCAGTTTAAATTTCAAACTCGGTTTATGCTTCGCAGGTGCAGTAAAGGAAGTTTGTAAAGAGGTCAATTTTCCTTTGAAACAATTAGATTTAATAGGTTCTCATGGACAAACGATTTATCATCAGCCAAAGCAAGATGGTAATATGATTCCTTCCACATTGCAAATTGGAGAACCAGCAGTTATAGCATATGAAACGAATACGACGGTTATTTCTAATTTTCGAACGATGGATATCGCAGCAGGGGGACAAGGTGCACCACTTGTACCATATTCGGAAATCATTTTGTATCGTCATCAAACTAAAAATAGACTACTACAAAATATTGGCGGGATCGGTAATGTTACCGTAATACCAAGTCACCTAAGTGATAAAAGCGTTATAGCTTTTGATACTGGTCCAGGTAATATGGTAATGGATGAAGTATGTCAAAGGCTATTTCAGTTGTCATATGATCAAAATGGTAAGAGTGCAAAACAGGGAGTAGTTGTAGATGAAATTTTGACATATTGTATGAATCATCCATTTTTGAAAATGAATCCACCGAAATCAACTGGTAGAGAACAGTTTGGAGAAGAATTTGTCAGTGAGTTGTTGAAGCAGTATGAAAAGCATAGTAAAGAAAATATATTGACGACTGTCACGATGTTTACAGCAAGTTCAATCGTTCATCAGTATAAGGAGTTTATTCTGCCGTATTATGAAATCGATGAGGTGATTTTAGGCGGTGGTGGCAGTTATAATCGTACACTTGTTGAAATGATACGGTATGGATTGAAGGATGAAAAATGCGCCATATTCATTCAAGAAGATATAGGCTATTCTTCAGAGGCGAAAGAAGCAATCGCCTTTGCCATTTTAGCAAACGAAACGTATCATCGTAATCCGAGTAATGTGCCAAGTGCAACAGGTGCAAAGCAATCTGTTGTTTTAGGGAATATAACATTCCCTCCAATTTGAAGAGAATGAGGCGAACATATGAAATATATGATTGGAGTAGACGGCGGGGGAACAAAAACAGAAGCAATTACATTTAATCAAGACGGAAGTGAACTTGAAAGGGCTACGAGTGGTTTTGGAAATATATTAATAGATTTTGAAGAAGCACTTTTTCATATTATGGAAGCGATTGATCAATGCCAGAGAGGGTTATTAAATGGGAATTGCGTTTGTATTTGTTTAGGATTAGCGGGTGTAAGTGGAGCAAATACGAATGAATTAACATTACGTCTAAAAAAGAAGTACGGAACACAAATTGAAGTTTTTAATGACGCAATGATTGCTCATGCAGCTGCTTTAAAAGGAAAGGATGGAATTTTAACAATTGGCGGTACAGGGGCGATTTGTTTAGGAAAGAAAGGAGAAGTGTACGAGTATAGCGGTGGATGGGGACATATTTTAGGAGATGAAGGAAGCGGATATTGGATTGCGTTACAAGGTTTAAAGAGAATGGCAAATCAATTTGATCAAGGAGTTCCACTTTGCCCATTAAGCTTAAGAATTCAAGAAGAGTTTCAACTTTTGACATCGTCTCATATAAAAAGACTAGTATATAGTTTTTCAAAAGATAAAGTTGCAGCAATCACACCATTCATTATTGAGGAAGCGAGAAATGGGAATGATGATGCACATGAAATTATGGTGCAAGCGGCTACGGAATTAACGAGAATTACGGTGAATATTTACAATAAGATGCAGTTTGATTTATCAACTTCAATTGCAGTAAGTGGCAGTATATTACGTTTCGTTCCTGAAATATATGCTGAATTTAAGAAATGCTGCGAGAAAAGTATGGGAGAAGTTATATTTGTATCACCATCAGAACTAGCAGTGAAAGGAACCTATTACTTAATGAAGAATTTATATTTTAATAAATAGCGGTATGAGAATTTTTGTATGATTTGTAAAAATATGATGTTAAAATGTATAAAGGGATGTAAAGTAAGAAAAGTACAATATACATAGTCATTGAATATTGTATAAGTACTCCCATGTAGAAAGTGAATGATTACATGATTAATAGTATACAATTTTTGTATTTGGTGGCTTCTTATTTATTTGGAAACATATTGACCGCTTATATAGTGACGAAATGGAAACATAATGTTGATATTCGGCAGGAAGGAAGCGGCAATCCTGGCGCAAGAAATATGGGGCGCGTATATGGAAAAGGTTATTTCGTCGCTACATTTTTAGGTGATGCGATCAAAGGGGCAATCGTAGTTTCTATTGCAAAATACCTTTTTGAAGATTCTACATTTGTAATGTTAGCTTTACTGGCTGTTTTACTTGGACATATTTACCCGATTGTATTTAAAGGCAAGGGTGGAAAAGGGATTTCAACATTTATTGGAGGATTAATTGCATTTGATTATTTGATAGCGCTTACCCTTGTTGCTGTTTTCATTATATTTTATTTAATCTTTAAAGGATTTACTAAGCCAGGACTAATTACAATCGCTTGTTTACCAGTGTGCATGATTTTGTATTCTTACTCTATTGTTACGACTATTTTAAGTGCACTTATCATTGTACTTATTTTATATGTAAATCGAGAATGAAATGAACTTTTTATAAGTGGAGTTAATCTCCACTTATAATTTTTATTAAATACATAAAGGAGAGAAGGCATGGGGTTAATTTATAAAGTTGCTGATCAAGCTTGGGAAGTTGAAAGTATACATAAGTTGAATTATAAAACATTTGTAGAAGAAATTCCGCAACATGAAGAAACGAAAGAGCGTGTTCGTATAGATCGTTTCCATGAAGAAAATACATATTTAATTTGTTTAGATGACGATAAGTTAGTAGGTATGGTTACATTGCGAGGAAAACGACCATTCTCGTTAGACAATAAAATTCCAAATCTAGATTATTATTTGCAAGAACATGGAGAAAACGTATATGAAATTCGTTTACTTTCAGTAGAACGTGAATATAGAAATGGAAGAGCGTTGTTAGGTTTAATTCGCTTTTTACATCGTTATTTGCTTCTAAATGGATATGAATTGGCACTCATTTCTGCTACAACACGTGAACTACCTTTATATGAGCAAATGGGATTCAAATCTTTCCATACGTTAGTTGGTACAGAAGCAGCAGCCTTCCAGCCAATGTATGTTACCCCTGCTATGTTTGAAGCATCGAGTGTTGGGGGAATTATGACGAAAGAATATACGTTTTTACCTGGTCCAGTAGATATTGAAGAAAATGTTCGAAAGGCATTTTCTACTAAGCCTATTTCGCATCGTTCTAAGTTATTTCAAGTGACGATGGACAATGTGAAAAAACGGTTACTTCACATGACAAAAGCAAAGCATGTACAACTTATGTTAGGAACAGGGACGTTAGCAAATGATGCTATTGCTTTACAGTTACGTTCTTTAAAAGGGAAAGGACTAGTATTAACAAATGGGGAATTTGGTAATAGATTAGTTGGACATGCATCACGCGCGCAATTACATTTTGATACGTATAAAAAAGAAATGGGAGAACCGTTTATTTATACCGAATTAGAAAAAATAATGGGAACTGGCAATTATGAATGGCTTTGGTTTGTTCACCATGAAACATCAACCGGAATGTTAAATGATTTAGACGAGCTAAATGTTTTAAGTAAAAAGTATAATGTGAAGCTATGTGTAGATTGTATCAGTTCGATTGGAGCAATACCGATAGACTTGGAGGATGTATATTTTGCAAGCGGTGTTAGCGGAAAGGCAATTAAATCGTTTACTGGATTATCTTTCGTTTTTTATAATCATAATGTGAAAGTAAACGAGACATTACCGGCCTATATGGACGTTGGTATGTATGAAGAAAATGAAAGTATTCCATATTCTCATTCATGGAATTTAATGTATGCACTGCAAGAAGCATTAAAGAGATTTGAAGATGCAAAAGCATTTGAAAAAATAAACGAGACGTATGCATATATTGAACAAGCTATTACTAATATGGGTTTAAATCTTGTTTCACCTAAAGAACATGCCGCGCCAATTATAGTTACCATTCAATTAAATGAAAATCAGTCTTCTAAGGCGATTGGTGATGCGTTAGCGTTACAAGGATACATTGTTCATTATGAGTCATCTTATTTACAAAAGAATAATTGGATCCAAATTGCATGCCTGAATCATTACAAAGAACGTGATATGAAGAGGATGTTGAATTGTTTACAACTGTGTGTATT
This sequence comes from Bacillus cereus group sp. N6, assembly GCF_016483705.1. Lineage (NCBI taxonomy): Bacteria > Bacillati > Bacillota > Bacilli > Caryophanales > Bacillaceae > Bacillus > Bacillus cereus group sp. N6. Next base: position 155,990 of record NZ_JAEHBI010000006.1, on the reverse strand, counting down.
ACAGAGTGAGGTACATATATAAAGACTTTTTCTTAATATAGTTGGTTTCGTATAAAGGAGTTGCTACATACGAAAACTTAGGAATAGATCATTGGAAGAGGTGTTAGTATGATAACTAAAAAACTACCGTTACATATAGACGATATTAAAAAAGCCCAAACCATTTTAGACAGAAATGCTCGTAAAACGCCTTTAGTAAAATCATTTTATTTGACTAGTAAAACAGGTGGAGAAATTCACTTGAAATTAGAAAATATGCAATTAACGGGTTCTTTTAAATTTCGAGGTGCATTTAATAAAATGTCACAGCTAACAGATCAGGAAAAAGAGAGAGGAGTAATTGCTTGTTCCGCTGGTAATCATGCACAAGGAATTGCTTTATCAGCTCATTTACTTGGTATTAAGAGTAAAATTGTGATGCCAATTTCTGCACCTCAGGCGAAAGTTGAAGCAACTAGAGGCTATGGATCAGAAGTGATTTTATATGGTGAAACTTTTGATGATGCGAAGGCAAAATGTGAGGAGATTATTAAGGAAACAGGTGAAACATACTTACATCCATATGACGATATAGAAGTAATGGCTGGTCAAGGTACAATTGGTTTGGACATTCTTGATGATATGTGGGATGTTGATACGGTCATTGTACCAATTGGCGGAGGTGGAATTATTTCTGGAATTGCTGTTGCATTAAAATCATTTAATCCATCCATTAATATTATTGGTGTCCAAGCAGACAATGTTCATGGGATGAAGGCATCTTATGACAAAGGTACGATTGTAGAACATTATGAGGCACCCACTATAGCAGATGGTTGCGCAGTTAAAATACCAGGCGATTTAACTTTTGAAGTAGTAAAAGAATTAGTAGATGATATTGTAACAGTATCAGAAGGTGAATTAGAAGTAGCGATGAAAGACTTATTACAACGTGGTAAAGCTGTTGTAGAAGGGGCTGGCGCATTAGCTACTGCTGCTCTACTTGCAGGGAAAGTGGATACATATATTAAAGGGAAAAAGGTAGTCGCGGTTATATCTGGTGGAAACGTAGACTTGCAGCGCATTTCCAGTGTTTGTGAGCAATTTTTTGTAGCAAATGAAGTGAAATAGTATTTAAAAAACATAAATTTTATGAAAGAAGAGCTAAGAAAACTAGTCTTAGCTCTTACTTTTTGTCTAATGTGTAGTACAAGTTTTAATACACATGCCTTATTTTCCGTATAGTGAATTATTTTATTTAAGCGTCTATTTTCATTGATAACTCAAATAATTATATCAATATTGTCGAAACGGAAACAGAAATTTAATATAATGGTCTTAACGTATGAATGAGCGGTTAGGAGGATAGACCATGAATAAGGAAGAACAGGTCATGAACGGTTTCAGGGAATTATATAATAAGATGGTTTGGCTTAATAAGGATAAGATGGAAGTAGGTCTTAAAGGTTTTAAGTCTTCTGAAGTACATTGCATTGAATATATTGAAAACAATGCAGATTCTAACGTGACACAACTTGCAGAGGCTTTTTATGTGACTCGTGGTGCAATAAGTAGAATGACTAAGAAGCTCATAAAAAAAGGCCTTATCGAAAGTTACCAGAAATCAGAGAATAAAAAAGAAATCTATTTTAGGCTTACTGAACAAGGGAAAGAAATATATAAAATTCACGAAGAGTTGCACAAGGAGTTTCAAGAGCGGGATAAAGCTGTATTTGAGCAAGTAACCGAGTCAGAATTCGACAGTATAATTAGCTTCGTGGAAAAGTATAGTAGGCATTTGGATGCAGAAATAAAGAAACAAGGTATACATATTAAGTCGTAATAAAGTTGAAGCATTCGGGCATTAACGGGTAGTTAATCCCGAAAACGAACTTAATTGCTCGTTAATCCGGGATACATTTAAATAATAAAAAGGTAGCCTGCTCACAGTAAGGCTACCTTTTTATTATTGTATTTTTGTTGACTAATCAACAAAACGGAGTTATTATTTTGTTGACAAAGCAACAAAATATTTTAAGAGGAGAAGTTAAATGTCTATATTTAGATCACAAAATGAAAGTGAAACTGAAAAAAATATTGATAAACATGCTTTAATATTCGGCCTTATTTCTGTATTTCTTTGTGGAATAGGTTTCAGTATCATACTGCCTGTTGTTCCATTCTTAGTGCAGCCTTATATAAGTAGTACAGAAGAACAAGCTCTAGTTGTTACCCTACTGACCTCTGTTTATGCGGTTTGCGTATTTTTCGCTGCTCCTGTACTCGGAGCTTTGAGCGATAAATATGGCCGTCGTCCATTACTTTTAATATGCCTTTTCGGTTCTGCAATTGGGTACTTAGTTTTTGGTATAGGAGGGGCTTTATGGGTACTATTTGCTGGACGTATAATAGAAGGAATAACGGGCGGGAGCATCAGTACAATTTTTGCATATTTTGCAGATATCATTCCCTCAGAACAGAGAACGAAGTATTTTGGGTGGGTGAGTGCAGTGGTAGGTGCAGGAACCATTATCGGACCAACTCTTGGGGGATTACTTGCAAAGTTTGGTCATTCTGTACCTTTATATTTCGGAGCGTTCATAACTTTGTTAAATGTTTTATATGGAATCAAATATATGCCTGAGAGTCTTGACAAAAATAATAGGTTAAAAGAGATTAATGTTGTAAGTTTAAATCCTTTTGCACAGCTGGCAAACATACTTTCCATGAAAAACTTAAAATGGTTACTCATCTCAGCGTTTTTGCTTTGGATACCTAACGGATCTTTACAAGCAATTTTCACACAATTTACGATGGATACTTTTAGCTGGAAGCCTGCACTAATCGGACTTATGTTTTCAATTATGGGCTTTCAAGATATCATTTCACAAGCTTTTATAATGCCAAAACTTTTGATCAAGCTTACTGATAAACAAATAGCAATACTTGGGATGGTTTCGGAGATTATTGGCTACAGTTTTATTGCAGCATCGGCTTTGTTTTCCTTATATCCTCTTCTTATCATTGGAATGTTAATGTTTGGCTTTGGTGATTCAATTTTCGGACCTTCATTTAATGGGATGCTCTCTAAGTCTGTTGATTCTAGTGAACAAGGAAGGATTCAAGGTGGTAGCCAATCTATTCAAGCTTTGGCAAGAATGATTGGGCCAATTATTGGAGGACAAATCTATGTATCACTTGGTCATGCCGCACCTGCTATTATGGGGATGATGCTTATAGTAGTGGCAATAGCAGTTTTGTATAGGGGGACGCATGTAACTGTATAAACTATCTGCACTAATATGGTCTTTCTTTATATAAGGATGTCTCTACGGGAATCTTTCTTGAATAAATTGAATAACAGATAAATATAAGAACAAATAATAGGGTGTCAGAACTTAGAAACAAGTACTGGCCCCTATTTGTTTACGGCTTGAGAGCTAAGAGAAATTAAGAATTTATTCTGTAATGCTCTCATGATGAAGGTTAAATAGAACTATCAATAATTAAAGTTAGCTTTTTTGAAAGTAAAAACCTAGGTAAATGACTAGATAGTTTCATTATGCCCGTGCTGAAGTAAATAATGACTCCATTTTTACTTTGCTCTTCTCTCGAATTTCAGCGTCCGCATGGCGCATTACAAATTTATGCGCTATAGCAATTGCTAAAACATCATCTAATAAGCCAATCCCAATAATAGCAGCTATATCTGGAATGAAGTCGATTGTTAATACGTAATAGGATAAAGCGGCTAATATTATAAATTTCGCTTTAGTAGGTAACCCTTTTTTTCTCATTGTGTAGTATAAAATAATACTTTCATATACGCTAGATTTCCCAAAGTTTGCTGAGCTTTTTTTGAATTTTTTCCAAAGTGTCTGTTTCTCCATATAAACACTCCTTTTACAAAAACATAGATTTTTTAAAAGGATAGACAAAAAAGTGAAGAAGTAATCAATTTTATTATTTATCTTATTGTATATTTCCATAAAAATAAGGAATTACCTGTTCAAAATAATAGAATGTTTGTTATGTAACGACTCATAGTGTTTCGTTACATAAGTATGTACAGTAAAATGTATGTGGATGATTTATTAGCAAACATCTAATAAAGGGTATGGGGGAAAAAAAGTGAAGATAATAGAACTACCAATTGAATTTGAATTTAATGGGGCAAAACAATGTATATATCCGAGCTTACTTATATTAAACAAGGAATTAACTTTAGTAGATACAGGTTATATAAACTTTTTACCTTTAATTGAAGATGCAATTGTAAAACATGGGTATGAGATGAAAAACTTAAAAAATATAATTATTACTCATTATGATGACGATCATATAGGATCTTTATATGATTTCAAAGTGAAATATCCTCACATTAATATTATTGCTAGTGAAATAGAATCTAACTACATTAGTGGTGAAATAAAATCGGAGAGACTAGTTCAAGCTGAAGAAATGTTAGAACATATGCCAATTGAAGAGAAAGAATTTGGTGAATGGTTTATACAGCAATTAAAAAATATAAGACATATTTGCGTCGATGAAAAAGTAAGTGATGGTCAAATGATTTTAAATGATGAATGTCAAATAGTAGCGACGCCAGGACATACTTCGGGGCATATTTCATTATATTTTCCGGACTTAGACTGTGTAATTACAGGGGATGCGGCCGTTCAAGATAATAATGAATTAGTAATAGCTAATCCAAATTTTTGCTTAGATATAGAAAAAGCGGAAGAATCTTTAAAGAGAATTAAAAACCTTAAAGCAGCAACGTATTATTGTTATCATGGAGGAAAACTCATTATATAAAATAATAAAAAACCGATCTTTCTTATATTGAAAAGATCGGTTTTTTAATTCATAGATTCCGCAATTCTAATCAAATCATTAACATTGTAGTTCAATCCCTTCTGTTACATATGACCGCATTAATTTTTTATCATTTTTGAGTAAAGCTTGTTTGAATTCACTTATTACATCTGTTTGAGATTTCGCCATTATAATTGTGGTGGATTGAAAATATAGTAAGAAAAATAAGTGAAAAATTTTTATGAATGTAGTAGTTAATTTTATTATCATATAACTATCTTTCCATAAATTTGAAATGTATATGTATAGGAGGAGAGAAGATGAGTTTATTACTTGATGTAATAATGGATATAATTTTATTTTACCCTCGAAATGACATGAAATTAAAGCATCATATTGCTAAATTAAGTGAATTTAAGTGGTTTCGAAATCTACATGAAGATCCGAAGTATACAAGATTAATTTGGAGTAATAGAAAAATTAAAAAGTTCATTTTGTCTACTACTAACATGGAAGCATTAATAAAATCAGAGAAAAAACAAAAAGAATTTATCCAACTAGTACACGATGAATATAAAAAATAAGATAAGAATTTTTTTATTTTTCATATTTGGCGAAACAAATGGTACAATGAAAGCTAATGTGAAAAATAAGGAAAAGAAGTGGTCTATTTGAAAAACTTTTTAGAATTAGGAATTAGTGAAACTTTTAATCATACATTACGTGAAAATGGAATTACAGAAGCAACACCAATTCAAGAGCAGGCAATTCCAGTTATTATGTCAGGTAAAGATATTATTGGGCAGGCGAAAACAGGAACGGGTAAAACGTTAGCATTCGTGTTACCGATTTTAGAAAAAATCGATCCAGAGTGTAGTGATGTTCAGGCTTTAATTGTTGCACCAACAAGGGAACTAGCATTGCAAATTACAACTGAAATTAAAAAAATGCTTGTTCAAAGAGAAGATATTAATGTACTAGCGATTTATGGCGGGCAAGATGTAGCACAACAATTGAGAAAATTAAAAGGCAATACACATATTGTTGTTGCGACACCAGGACGATTATTAGATCATATACGTCGTGAAACAATTGATTTAAGTAATCTTTCAACAATTGTACTAGATGAAGCGGATCAAATGCTTTATTTCGGTTTCTTATACGATATTGAAGATATTTTAGATGAGACACCTGATAGTAAACAAACGATGTTATTCTCAGCAACGATGCCAAAAGATATTAAAAAATTGGCGAAACGTTATATGGATGAGCCGCAAATGATTCAAGTACAAAGTGAAGAAGTAACGGTAAATACAATTGAGCAGCGTGTCATTGAGACGACAGATCGTGCAAAGCCAGATGCACTTCGTTTTGTTATGGATCGTGATCAGCCATTTTTAGCTGTTATTTTCTGTCGTACAAAGGTTAGAGCAAGTAAGCTTTATGATAATTTAAAAGGACTAGGTTATAATTGTGCTGAACTTCATGGTGATATACCTCAAGCGAAACGTGAAAGAGTCATGAAGAGTTTCCGCGAAGCTAAAATTCAGTACTTAATTGCGACTGATGTAGCAGCTCGTGGACTTGATGTAGATGGTGTAACGCACGTATTTAACTTTGATATCCCTGAAGATGTGGAAAGTTATATTCACCGCATTGGCCGAACAGGACGTGCAGGTGGATCAGGTCTTGCAATTACGTTCGTTGCAGCGAAAGATGAAAAACATTTAGAAGAAATTGAAAAAACGCTTGGTGCACCATTGCAAAGAGAAATAATCGAACAACCGAAGATAAAACGTGTAGATGAAAATGGAAAACCGGTACCAAAGCCGGCTCCAAAGAAATCAGATCAATATCGTCAAAGAGATAGCCGTGAAGGTTCAAGAAGTGGTTCAAAAGGTGGCCCAAGAAATAGTTCGAGAAATGATAACAATCGATCATTTAATAAGCCAAGTAATAAGAAAAGTAGTACAAAACAAGGTCAGCAAAGACGTGGCCGTTAAATAGTTATAATTGTAAAAGAGTCGCAAAATATTGCGGCTCTTTTTTTGTTTGTATACAACAAGGATGATGGCAAGAAAAAAACAAAAATTTCATTCACCGTATTTAAAAGTGATAAAGGAAATTTTATAGTCCAAGACCAGTAGAGCAAGGGGATTACTACCATGTGGCAATTCAAGAACAAGTGCAACTTACATATGAACAATATTTAATCGAAAAAAATCGAGAGAAAGCAATTCGTACTAGCTCCCCTGATGATGATACGGATTATGAAAAAATCAATTGGTATAACGATATGAAAACATCTTTTGCAAACAAAGAATTGGACGATGGGGTGAAAGAAATTCGTAACACATCCAAATGGTACGGGAATGTTATGCTGCAGCAAAAAGAGAACGGAACTTATTATGTCTACTATTTAGGTAGAACACTTTTGTTGAAAGAAAAGGTATTGAAGCGAGCGAATATTTTTATTATACATTCCGCAATTATTGAAATGGAACAAGAGAAGTTTATGAAGGATTTAACTCATATTGGTAGATGGAAAAAATAAGGGCGGGCGAAGATTGAGCTTTCTTATTTACAAATTTTAAATTAACAACCATTTTCGAACATTGGCCGAACGAGAAAATTATTGTTGCTGAAATGGAAAGTAAAGCAAGTTATCTGTATTGGCAGCAAGTTCAGAACAAAAATGTATAACAATGTTGATAGCGGAATTTATGAAGTTTGTAAAGTGCGAGAATGAAGATGTTTTTGACATCAAGCGTATGTAAAGTGCAGAGCAGGGTTTCAAGAAAATGTAAAATTATCGTAACCTCCATTTCGCCTACACGGGTATGCGAGCAAATGTAGCTGACATGTGGGGTACGATCATTGGGAACTGGAAAACTCATTTGTTCGTTTTGTTCGATGGAGAAATTATTTATTACGATGATAAGGGTAATGTGGTTCGAAGCTACCAGAAGGGGAAATATGCGGTATAAGAAAAAAGGACTAGCAGTCGTATCTGCTGTCCTTTAATAGGAGAAAAATTATTCTGGATTAGAACTACGAATAACCAGAAAACGCGCTTTAAATCAGTGTTGTCAAAGATGTAATAATCTATGCAACAAAAAGCTTAGTCGGAATTCAAAACACCAAAATGGCTTGCATTGGTAACAGGCTCAAAACTAGTATATGTAAAATGAAAAATCTTATACAAAAAGCAGACAACAATTTTGGTTGTCTGCCAGTGTGTTCAATGAGTTAGCTAATTGTGATAATTTGCATCCCCATTATGAGAAGAGTGAAGCTGCTAGTTCAAACAGCTTGTTGGTATTATTATCGATTTCATAAAAAATATACAGAGAAAGCAGATAAGTGAAGAACCTACCTGCTTCTGCTGTAACAAAAGAAAGAAGTATTAGCCGTGGATACGGCGGCTTGAAAATAGTATGTATTTTTATTTCAAAAATATTCAAGGGGTGAAGAAACATGGGATGTTTAATAAAAGGGGTTTGTGAAATTAATCAGCTAATTAGTAAAACAAAAGAGAAAAACAATGAGCAAATATAACAATAAAAGGATAAATGTTCAAAAGAGCGATGAGTATAAAGTAAAACAAAATAGTTATATTAAAGCTTGATTTTCATGAAAAATAAAGCACACATATAAGTGTGCTCTTATGAACGCTTTAGATTAGTATGACTAGATAGTCACCATACAATAAAATATGCTTGTTTGATATAAATGTGTGTTAAATCTATAACATATATTTTGGGGTGTATAAGGAATATTAAATGTTAATTTGCCAAACATATTGTTGTTATTAACGAATTTGTGCAACTGTTAAAGCGGCAGAACGAATATCTACTGTACCAATTACTTCAACCGGTACAATTTGAATTAAATCACCAGGGTTTAAGTTTATTAGAATGACACCGCTGGATACATCTACTTGACCAGTGCCAATGATATTAGAACGGACTGCGGTTCCAGATCCTGCAATAATATTAGTTGATGAGTTTAGTGTCAAGAAAAAGCGCGCTGCTTCCGGGGCTACTGGAACGTTATCGAGGCTGATTGTTAATGTATAACTGATTTGATAAATACCAGCTACTTGAATTCTAATTCCAGTTCCAGTACTAATTGTATCATTTATTACAGGGACAGTAATATAGGGTTTGGGCCCGTACTAGGTAATAGTAATGGCGTGAATAGTGTTGCAAATTGAGGTGAAGTAGCATTGAAAGCAAAACCGAGAGCTGGTAGCGTACTAGGGGCTTGTGCTCCACAATTAAAGTTTGTGTGCTTACGACAAGATGAACGCATATTTTCACTCCTTTCTTTCATTTAGATCGCATGAGTAATAACCTCACGTTTTGGACAAGCACAATACAATATATGAAAATTTATAATGAATAGTGCAGACGTGTACTGTTATGAATAAAACTAACTGTCTGTTGTACAAAAGGAAACACTATGCTTACAGAAATAGTTTGTAACCTAAAGTTGAAAAATAGTATGAACAGGGTTAAAAATGTTATTCAGAAAGGAAAGGAAAAAAATAAAAAAGAGTACGCATATAAGCATGCTCTTTGGCAAGAAAGGTAGATTTTTATGAGTGGATTCCTCCATACAATAATATATGCTTGTCCGGTTAATAGTTGAGAAAGGGAGAATGAATATGGAACAAATTGAAGCGTATAAACAAAATAAAAATTTCATTTTGTAAAAAAGGGGAATGGATATATGTACTTATTGGGAAAACGCAGTTAAAGAATTCTTAAAGAAGTAAGAGCAGGAACGAAATAAAAGAGCAGCTAGCAAAAGCTAACTGCTCAATACAAGGAGATACAGAGAAGACTACTTTAAATGAATGTTGGCATACAGCCTACATTCAGTATGGACCAAATATTTATTTTAAATCCAATTTATCATCCCAACAGATAAAATGGCTGCGCCTGCTGCAGAACCTAGCCAGTCTCTCCAGCCTAATGTATTTAAAGATGCATCTGTTAAATCCATAATTAAGAAGATAGCAAACATTAATACACCAAATGCTAAGCATCCCCAAAATATTTGCAAATATTTAATCATCTTCTTTCGGAACTTGCTCATATAAATCACCCTTATTAATAATTTATATTTTTACAAATAAATTATCGCATGTGCAAAAATTAAACGTACAAAATATGCAATATTACATATTGGAACTCAACAAAATAATCCATTCATAAGTACATAGATCGAACAGGGGGAACCGTATCGTATGAACCAATTTTCATTTTTTGAAATCATCGATGTAAAGGAGATGCGCTGACTTGTGGTGAAGGAGCTGAAAAACTACAAAGTATTGTGCGTCTGGATGAAGAATCGAGAAAATAGGATCAAGCGGAGGGCATCGTTCTTTTCCTAAAATGAAAGGTGACGATAAGAAACATGAGATACGTTTTAAACAAATTGAGCGGACGTTAAAAAATAAAAATTTATAAAGGAAATAGAAAGTAGGATGTTGTATATACAATAATAGGAAACTTTTTACTAACTAAACATATAATTTAAGTAGACCGACAGTCGGTCTGATGGGAAGGAGAACTTGAATGCGAATTGTAAAGGAGTATGAGGAGCGTAGAAAGGAAATTTTAGAAACTGCTGAACGTTTATTTATTACGAAAGGTTATACGAAAACAACAGTAAATGACATTTTAAAAGAGATAGGGATAGCAAAGGGGACGTTTTATCATTATTTTAAGTCGAAAGAAGAAGTGATGGATGAAATCATTATGAGGATCATTAAAGATGATGTTGCTAAAGCGAAAGCAATCGTCTCTAATCCAAATATCCCAGTTTTAGAAAAGTTATTTCGAGTTTTAATGGCGCAATCACCAAAATCAGGAGATGTTAAAGATAAAATGATTGAACAATTTCATCAGCCAAATAATGCGGAAATGCATCAAAAAAGTATAGTGCAATCCATTATTCATTTATCTCCTGTTTTAGCAGAGATTTTAGAACAAGGAATCGATGAAGGCATATTTTCTACACCATACCCACAAGAAACGATTGAATTATTACTCTCTTCAGCACAAGTCATATTTGATGAAGGTTTATTCCAGTGGAAGCCGGAAGAAATGATTAGAAGAGCTAAAGCGTATATTAAAATGATGGAAGTATCTGTTGGAGCGAAAGAAGGATCTTTTGATTATATGGTTGAGGTTTTAATTAAACAGAAATCATGATTTCTGTTTAATTATTATAGACCGACAGTCAGTCTAAATTAAATGAAGGGTGTGATGAAGATGCCAGCAAGTATAAAATCTTCTATGAAAGATTTTCACTTAATGGTAAGTGGACAGATTATTACTATTTTAGGATCAACACTTTTACGTTTTGTTCTGTCGTTATATGTGCTAGATATAACAGGGCGTGCTGATATATTCGCAGGATTATATGCGGTTACGAGTATTCCGTTTTTGTTAGCTCCTGTTGGCGGAGCGATAGCAGATCGTTTCAATCGTCGTAATTTAATGGTTATTTTTGATTTTATAAACGCTGCGATTGTATTAAGCTTTATAGTTTTATTATTTACTGGATCTGTATCTATTATATTGATTGGAACTATTATGTTTTTACTTGCAGTCATTAGTGCAATGTACTCACCAGTTGTAATGGCGAGTACTCCTCAATTAGTTCCAGAGAAAAAGTTAGAACAAGCGAACGGTATCGTAAATGGTGTGCAAGCATTATCTAATATAGTAGCTCCTGTATTAGGAGGAATGTTGTACGGCATAATTGGTTTGAAAATACTTGTAATAATAAGTTGCCTTGCTTTCTTTTTATCTGCGATTTTAGAAATGTTTATTACAATACCTTTTATAAAAAGAGCAAAAGAAAACCATATTATACCGACAATTGTAAAGGATATGAAAGATGGCTTCGTATTCGTTTTAAAACAACCATTTATTTTGAAATCTATGCTTTTAGCTGCAGTACTAAATTTAATACTAACACCGCTATTTGTAGTTGGTGCTCCAATTATTATACGAGTAACGATGGAAAGTAGCGACACGTTATACGGAATTGGAATGGGATTGATCGATTTTGCTACTATTTTAGGTGCATTATCAATAGGTTTTTTTGCGAAAAAGCTACAGATGAAAACATTGTATTATTGGATGCTGTTAATAGCTTTATTAGTAATACCAATGGCACTATCCGTTACGCCAGTTATTCTTAATTTAGGATACTATCCACCATTTATCCTCTTTATACTCTCTTCTATTCTAATTGCAATGATCATGACAATTGTATCTATTTATGTAATTACTGTAGTCCAAAAGAAAACACCGAATGAAAACCTAGGGAAAGTAATGGCCATTATAACAGCGGTATCTCAATGTATGGCACCAATTGGGCAAGTCATTTATGGTTTTATGTTTGAAGAATTCAATACGAAAATTTATTTACCTATATTAGCTATTAGTTTCATAATGATAATAATAGCGATAGTGACGAAGAAAATATTATGGAATGAGGGGAACTAGCTTAATATGATTAGGAGAATGTTAAAAAGAGATTTCTCTCAAAATAAAATGATGATTACCATCTTATTTATGTTTATCATGTTATCAAGCCTTTTAATGGCAAGTGCTTCAAGTAACGTTATTAATCTATTGAACTCGATGGATCAATTGTTTAAAGTATCAAACGCACCGCACTTCGTACAAATGCATGCCGGAGAAATAAATCAAAAGTCAATCGACTCATTTGTAGCGAAAACTCCTTTTGTAAAAAAACAGCAAACGGCTGAGATGGTTCAAATAGGCGGGTCTAACATTTTTATAAAGAAGAAAAATCAAGCGGAACATAATAGTGTAATGGACATTAGCTTCGTTAAACAAAATAGTAAGTTTGACTTTTTATTAGATTTAAATAATGAAGTGATCGATGTTAGGAAAGGGGAAATAGGTGTACCAATTTATTATATGCAAAAATATAATTTGCGAATTGGAGATAAAATATGGGTTGTTAAAAATAATAATGAACTAGCATTGACTATTTCGGCATTTGTTCGTGATGTACAAATGAACCCATCACTTGTTAGTTCAAAACGATTTGTAATAAGCGATGAAGACTTCGAAAGAATAAAGGGGAATTTTGGAGAAAGTGAATATCTTATTGAATTCCAGCTAACAGATGTAAATAAAATAAATGAATTTGAAAATCTATACCAGTCATCGAACTTACCTCAAAAAGGTCCCTCTATTACGTATTCACTCTTTAAAACACTCAATTCATTAACAGATGGAATAATAGCTGCAGTGCTTATCATAATAAGTGCATTATTAATGTTAATCGCAAGTTTATGTATTAGATTTACGATTATGACTTCTATGGAAGAAGATTATCGGGAAATAGGTGTAATGAAGGCTATCGGCATAACAAGTAAAGAGATTCAAAAGCTATATGTAACAAAATATGTTGTTATTGCTACTAGCGGTTGTATATGTGGATATATTCTTTCATTATTTGTTACAAAAATTTTCACCGCTAATATCTCACTTTATATGGGAATAGCAAGTACAAGTATTTTACATTTTGTTGTACCATTAATAGTCACAATTGTGTTATTTCTAACTATTATCCTGTTTTGTCGTATCATTTTGCGGAATTTGAGGAGAATTACAGCAATAGATGCTTTACGATCAAGAGATAATCTAGGAAAGAAGAAGGGAAAAAGGACTTTTTCTCTCTATCAAACTAAAATTACAAATGTAAATATATTTATTGGTATACAAGATGTCGTAAAACGCTTTAAGTTATATCGCGTATTAAGTATCGTTTTAATCATAGCCGTGTTCATGATTGTTGTACCTGTTAACTTTTTGTATACGATTCAGTCACCGAAGTTTGTAAATTACATGGGAACAGGAAAAAGTGATATTCGAATAGATTTACAGCAATCTGAAAATATAGAGAAACGATTTAAGGACGTAATTTCATATATACGAAATGATGAAGACGTAGAAAAATATGCAGCATTTGTAACGAGTACATTTAAAATGGTGAACGCTGAAGGTACACATGAAAACTTAAATGTAGAAGTAGGAGACTTCACTCAATTTCCATTAGATTACGTTCAAGGAATAGCACCAAAAAATGAAAAAGAGATTGCTCTATCTTATATGAATGCAAATGAATTAAAAAAGAATGTAGGGGATGAAATCGTTTTATTTGTAGAAGGAAAAGAAAAAGCACTAACTATTAGTGGGATATATCAAGATGTAACGAATGGTGGGAAAACAGCTAAAGCGAGCTTCTCTTATAATAGCGAAAATATATTATGGTATGTAGTAAACGTAGATATGGAGCCTACTGTGAATTTACAAGAAAAAGTGAAGAAGTATAAACATAATTTTAGTTCTGCAAAAATAACAGATACAGACGATTATTTAACGCAAACTTTAGGAGAGACAATTAAACAATTAAGACTCGTGACGCAAGTGGCAATTTTGATTGCTATATTGATATCAGTTTTAATTACTGCGATGTTTTTTAAAATGTTATTGGCAAAAGACTCTTCACAAATATTAATTATGAAAAGTATTGGTTTTTCTAACAAAGATATTCGTATACAGTATATAACTCGTTCTATTGTCATTGTATTAATAGGCATTGTAACAGGGACATTACTAGCTGCTACGTTTGGTGAAATGTTAGTAAGTTGGTTAGGCTCATTTATGGGAGCAGCTCATATAAAGTTTGTCGTGAATCCTATCGTTTCTTATGTAATATGTCCAGCTATATTATTTATATCTGTGGCCGCAACAACACTTTTCAGTAGTTTTACTATGAAACAAACAAACGATGTAAAGCCAAATGGAGAGTAGGGGTGTGTAACTTGAACAAAATTTTAGAAGTTAAACAATTAAACAAAAAATATTCAATAGATGGAAATACAATTTATCAAGTACTAAAAAATATAGATTTAGATATTTATGAGGGAGAGTTTGTATCGGTCATGGGGCCTTCTGGTTCTGGGAAATCGACGTTACTATATAATATTAGTGGAATGGATCAAATGTCATCAGGAAGTGTGAAAGTTGATAGTAAAGAAATATCATGTATGAAAGAAGAAGCGTTAGCCAAATTGCGCCTTACTGAAATAGGATTTATTTTTCAGCAGAGCAACCTTCTTAGACACTTGAATCTATTTGATAATATCATCTTGTCAGCATATTTAGCGAAATGTGAGAGTAAGAAAATAGTAAATCAACGTGCTCTGGAGCTAATGGGGAAAATGGGGATAAGTGATATAGCATCCCATTATATAACGGAAGCGTCTGGAGGGCAATTACAAAGAGTTTCTATTTGTAGAGCGCTTATCAATAATCCAAATGTTATTTTTGCTGATGAGCCAACTGGTGCTCTAAATTTAAAATCAACAGAAGAGGTAATGCAAATATTACTAAATATTAATCGTGATGGAACTACTATCATGTTAGTGACTCATGATGTAAAGGTAGCAGCGAAAACAGAAAGAGTTCTTTTTATGGTGGATGGAGAAATTGTTAGCGAAATTCAGTTAGGTAAGCTTAGGAATAATGAGTTGAAAGTGCGAGAAGAGAAGTTGTTAAAATGGTTAGCTGTACTTGGATTTTAAAGAGAAAAACTCCTATTAAATGTAGGAGCTTTTTCTTTGTCTGAAAGTTCTAGAAGATATATAATAATTTTCTGACTATTTAAATTTGGAGGAATACAAATGAAAAATGAAACGTTGCACAATCAAGAAGATATTATTAAAATGCTTGATTCATTATTAAGACCGGCAGAACCATTTTGGAATGAATTTTATGCGAATAGAGAAAAAGATGTTCCGTTTTTTGCAAATATTCCAGATGAAAATCCAGTTTCATATATAGAAACAGGATGGATTTCCAGAGGGAAAGTGCTGGAACTTGGATGCGGTCCAGGAAGAAATGCTATTTATTTAGCGATTGAAGGATTTGGAGTAACAGCAGTGGATTTATCTATAGAGGGCATTAATTGGGCGAAAGATAGAGCAAATGAAAAAGGAATTGGAATTCAATTTATTTGTGATTCGATTTTTAATTTAGAGGCTCAAAAGGAATTTGATTTTGTATACGACTCTGGATGTTTGCATCACATTCCACCACATAGAAGAATAAATTATGTGGATTTAATTAAAAACTCATTGAAATCTGGTGGTTATTTCGGATTAACATGTTTTGCAGCAGGTGATTTAGATGAGCGAAATGGATCAGAAATAACGGATTGGGACGTATATAGAGGGTGGAGTTTACAAGGTGGACTTGCATATTCTGAAGAAAAATTAAGAGAGATATTTAAAGAATTTGAAGTGATTGAAATTAGAAAGATGAAGCAAATTGACCAACCAAATACTATGTTTGGAGAATCATTTCTTTGGACAGCATTATTTAAGAAGAAATAAACAGAGATTTAATTGACAAACTCATCTTTTTTATAGACAATACATTTATAAGAATGTACGTTCGTTTCTGGCTGGCCGATGTATGTTTTACATAAATACATAACAAGGGGCGGTCTCTATATGAATAAAACAAATCAAAAAATCACTACGTTTTTAATGTTCGAAGGTAAAGCTGAGGAAGCAATGAACTTTTACACGTCGCTATTCGATCAATCAGAAATTGTAAGTATCTCTCGCTACGATGAAAACGGACCAGGTAAAGAGGGTTCTGTCATTCATGCAACTTTTACGTTAAATGGTCAAGAATTCATGTGCATTGATAGTTATGTAAAGCATGGTTTTACATTTACACCATCTATGTCTCTTTATGTAAATTGTGAGACAGAAGAAGAAATTGAAGCGGTCTTTCATAAGTTAGCGCAGGATGGATCTGTACTAATGCCTTTAGGTTCTTATCCATTTAGTAAAAAATTTGGCTGGTTAAATGATAAATATGGTGTGTCTTGGCAGTTAACGCTTGCGGAATAAAAATTTAATAAGAAAAGCGTAGCCCATTTATAGCTACGCTTTTCTTATTAAGAATTTTGCTTGCCGAATCTTTCACCGAGTTTAGCTAACAATTCAGGCTGATCCCCTTGACTCATTACAACTTCAATAAAGATAAGTTGATTCTTATTTAAAGTTATATTAGTTAAGACTTCTGCTAACTCTGTTTCATTTTCCACTTTACATGATAGGCTTTTTTCTTCTAATCCGAATGTGTTTGCTAGTTTCGTGTAATCCCACATTTGTATGTCATTATACGGTTCGTTTTGGCCGTGAATTGCACGTTCAACAGTGTATCCATTGTTATTAATTAAAAATATAATCGGTTTTAAATTTTGACGAAGTATAGTCGATAACTCTTGAACAGTTAATTGGAAAGAACCATCACCAATAATTAAAATATTACGTCGCGATAAATCAGCGAGCTGTGTACCGAGTAGAGCAGGTAATGTATAACCAATTGATCCCCATAATGGTTGTGCTACATATGTAGTGTTATTTGGTAAAGGGATAGCAGCACTACCGAAGAAAGGTGTTCCTTGCTCAGCAATTAAAACATCGTTTTCTTGTAAGAAATGGTATATTTGTTGCCAAAAACGTTTTTGTGTAACCATTTGAGCTTTTGGATTGAACTCTTCTGTCATAGATAGTAATTCTGAAATAAAGGGCTTAATTTCAAGTGTTTCCTCGTTGCGATGTTCGATTAAATCACTTAACTGTTGTAAAACATCTTTCATTACAACGGGTCCATATTTTTTATCTATAATTTTCACAGTATAGGGATGGATTTCTATAACTTGCTCTTTCATAAAGCCTTGTGTAAAGCCACCAGTAATAGTATCAGTTAATTTCACGCCAATACTAATAATACAGTCAGATTCATCAATTCTTTTTCGTAAGTATGGAGAACTAACATCACCAGTATAAATTCCTATAAATTGAGGGTGTTGTTCAGGGAATATTCCTTTTCCCATACTTAATGTTGCGATAGGAAACCCAGTTTTTTCTACGAATTGATGCAAATATTCTTCCGCATGAAAACGAGCCACTTCAAAATCAGCTAAAATAACTGGTTTTTTGGCACTGTTTATTTTTGAAGTCGCATGTAGAAGCATTTTATCCAACGCATCTTTATTACTTAGAACTGGTTTATGTAAAATTGGTTCTGTAGGTTTATTAATTGGTTTATTATACACATCAATCGGTAATTGAATATGAACAGGGCGTTTCTCACTCCAACATGCACGTAACACACGATCGATTTCTTCAGTGGCATGCTCAGGTGTTAATTTTGATTGTGCCACCGTGATTTCTCTATACATATTGGAAAAATGATCGAACTTTCCATCACCTAACGTATGATGAACGAGTGCTCCATTTTCCATTACTGTTGTTGGTGGTGTCCCCGTGATTTTTATAACAGGTACGTTTTCTGCGTATGACCCAGCAACACCGTTAAGGGCGCTTAATTCTCCAACGCCAAAGGTGGTAATAAGAGCTGCAATTCCTTTTATACGAGCATATCCATCAGCAGTATATGCCGCATTTAATTCATTACAATTACCAATCCACTTTAGCTTTTCATGTGCTAGTACGTCATCTAAAAAAGCCAAATTATAATCACCAGGAACACCAAATATATGCTCAATTCCTAATTCGCTTAGTCGATCTAATAAATATGTACTTACAGTATATTGCGATTTCAAATGAATCCTCTCCTAATTTTGCAATGAATATTTCAATAAACTAAAGAAGTTCTGATGTGTTCGTTAAAATATTCAATACTAGATTGTGTTATAATTTACATACAGGGGGAAAGTAGATGACACAACATAAAGAAGAACAGATGAATGAAGCATTAGCATTATTTTACTTTGCATATAAATCATTTACTGAAAAGCCAGATGAAATTATAAAAGAGTATGGCATACAACGAGTACATCACCGAATTTTATTTTTTATCGCACGATTTCCAGGGATAAGTGTAAATGAGTTATTATCACTGTTAGAAATAAGTAAACAAGCTCTTCACGGACCACTACGACAACTTGTGGAAAAAGGCTTAACTGAGAGTAATGAAGCTACACATGATCGCCGTGTGAAACAGTTATCTTTAACAGAAATAGGTGTAGATTTAGAGAAAAAATTGAGCGATGTTCAAAGACAACAGATGAGTGCTATTTTTTCAAAATTTGGTGAATCGTGTGAAGAAAATTGGCATCAAGTTATGAATGAAATGGCAAATAGTCGATCAGGTTTTGATGCTTGGATATCAAAACGAGAAGTTGTAATCGATCAGAAATAATAAGAAATATATCTGTTTTTATAGTTTGAAAAAGAACAAATTTTATCCATACATTTGGCAACTATGGATTGGTCATAGAGTGAATGGATAAAAAGATACATTACTAGATACTTTATACGTGTACGCAATGGAACAATAAAATTCACATTTCCGAGAGGGGAATTATTATGATAAAACTTGTACTTATTCGTCACGGACAAAGTTTATGGAATCTTGAAAATCGCTTTACAGGATGGACAGATGTAGATTTATCAGAGAATGGATTAAGTGAAGCGAGAGAAGCAGGAGCGATATTAAAGAAAAATGGATATACTTTTGATGTAGCTTATACATCTGTATTAAAACGAGCAATCCGGACGTTATGGATTGTACTTCATGAGATGGATCTTGCTTGGGTACCAGTACATAAATCTTGGAAGCTAAATGAAAGACATTACGGTGCATTGCAAGGGTTGAATAAAGATGAAACTGCGAAAAAGTATGGTGAGGAGCAAGTTCATATTTGGAGAAGAAGTATTGATGTAAGACCGCCAGCTCTTACTGAGGATGATCCTAGATATGAAATGAATGATCCAAAATATAAAGCACTTAAAAAAGGTGAGTTTCCATTGACTGAATGTTTAGTGGATACGGAGAAAAGAGTACTTGATTATTGGCATTCAGAAATCGCGCCATCATTAAAAAGTGGTGAAAAGGTAATTATTTCATCACACGGTAATACGATTCGTTCGCTAGTGAAATACTTAGATAACCTTTCAAGCGATGGTGTTGTTTCATTAAATATTCCAACGAGCATTCCACTCGTTTATGAATTAGACGATGATTTACGTCCGATTCGTCATTATTATTTAAGTATGGACGGAGAAGTACCAAAAGGGGAAATTCCGAAACATATTTCTTTTTAACATGAAAATTTGAAACGCATGCTTGTCTACATATACAATGTAGATTCATGATAAAAGACGTGGTACCTTCTAATGTATATGCGATATTGCTAAATTTAGAAGCTTGTCCACGTCTTTTGTCATAAAGAGGGCTGCTTGTGCATGTAATGATATCGTGAGTAGTTTTTGAATGGAGGGTGATGTCATTGGTGATCTCTAACATTCGAATCGGCTTATTTATTTTAGCAATCGTTTTTCTCGTTCTTGTGTTCTTTTACTGGAGAAACGAAGAGTTGTACGAGGAGAAAAAGCAACGTATTAGAAAGACTTGGTATGGGTTGTTTATAATATCAGTCACCGTGTATTTCATGATAAAAGGAATTGATTTAACCCTCTGGAAAAACCTTTTAATGTTCACTGCAATGGTTATTTTCGTTGATATCGCATTTATTTTAACACCTAATATTTCCGAAATATGGGGAGCAAAATTTAGCGATATTGGCAAGACTGTTCAATCGATAAAACGGTCTTTAATTGCTTCTAAAGCAAGAGGGGAAATATATACAACAATTATTCAAAATGTCAATCCAGCAATGTTCGGTACAATGGAATGGCATACGGAAGAAGAGTATACAAAAAGCTTAAACGCATTTTTAGATTCGTATGGGGAAAAGATTGGTGCGAAAATTGTTGTATTTGAAGCGGCAAAGGAATTAAATACTAACTTTCGCGGTATCCGTTCTCAATTTAGTATTATCGTTCCGTTTGAACACATTGAGCAGTTAAATGAGCAGAAAGCGGTACAAGTAGAAAATGTCGGCATTATACCAGCAAAAACTGTGAGTGATGTTTTCATTGTTATTGATGGGAAGAAAAATAATCTGCAAGATCGAGATTTTGAAAATGTATATAATTTAACAATACATCATAGTTATTTTAGTAAATAAGGACAGGATTTTCTTCTGTCCTTTTCACTTATACATAAAGGTAAAGCGAATTTAGACAAACTTGTATAAAATCGGACAATCATTCCTACACTAGCACGTAGAGGTGATTGTAGTGATAAAAGATTATGACAATGATTTTTTTAAAGAAGATAATGAAGATACAACAGATTTCTCGTTAATAAAAGGAGATACATTACAGCAAGTAGAAGAGTTAGAAGAAGAATTAAAAAGAAAATGATACTTGTACATGCTGCGTACATTTGCGATATAATATAAATAGAAGATTGTATCTTTTTGAAAAGGGGGAGAAGAGATGGCTGAAATAAATGTACAAAAGTCTTCATTTTTTAAAGAAAAAAAAGAAGAACCAAATACAGATTTCTCTCTTGTGAAAGGTGCATTAACAGAAAATATAAATCGTTTAGAGAAACTGATGAATAATAGCGGTTCAAAATATATACGAGTGAAAAAAACAAAAGAAAATGCATAGTGCATTTTCTTTTGTTTTTTATTTAGCATTTAACTTTTCTTTTACTTTTGCAGGTAAGTCAGCTTCCTGAACCTCTTCATATGACTTCACTTCAATTGATGATATTTCATTTTTACTCTTATCATCTTGATCTACATAAAGACATAAAAATGCATTTTCATTTAATTTATGTTCGTTTGATGCTTTCTTACTTCTAAATGTAATTTGTTTTTTTACTCCGTCTTCGTCATAAGCAGGCAGTGTGTAGTTTCTTAAGTTTTTACCTTCAACTTTTTCGATAGTTCCTTCGCCTTGTATCTGTACGTAATATACATCTTTACCAATGCGATTTAATGATGCTCTTTCACATCCAATAGTAAAACTAGAAAATAATAAACATAGTGTAATAATCGCTAAAAACCTTTTCATTTTCTTTATCTCCTTCAATTTGTTTCTTTACACAGTATACGGCTATTATGAAATGAGAAAAATCGATTTAGATTACAACCCCCTTACAATGTTGTAAGAGTGTTGTCCATAAAATGAACAATATATTAAAAAGTTAAAAGAAAGGTAAAATAATGAATCATGGTATAATGATAAAAGACTTACATATTATTTTGTCATTTTGAGAGGAGCTTAAAAATGTATTCTACTTTAGAACAATTAACAAAGCACCCTGTATTTTATCATTTTGCAGAAATTTCAAAGATTCCTAGAGGATCGGGTAATGAAAAAGAAATTAGTGATTATTTAGTGGGCTTTGCAAAAGAGCGTAACTTAGAAGTGATTCAAGATGAAGCAATGAATGTCATTATTAAAAAAGACGCAACTGCTGGCTATGAAAATGTACCAGCTATTATCATTCAAGGTCATATGGATATGGTATGTGAAAAAAATCAAGCAACCGTACATGATTTTGAAAAAGATCCAATTGAATTACGAATCATTGGGGACATGTTATATGCAAATCAAACGACTTTAGGTGCTGATAATGGTATTGCAGTTGCGTATGCATTAGCTCTATTAGATGCAAAAGACATTCCGCATCCAGCACTTGAAGTAGTTATTACTACTGAAGAAGAAACGACAATGGGCGGAGCTTTCGCTGTTGATGCAAATCACTTTGAAGGAAAGATTTTTATAAATATCGATTCTGAAGAAGATCATAAATTACTTGTAAGTAGCGCAGGTGGTGCGAAAGCTGTAGAAACAATTCCAGTAATATGGGATGAAGCGCCAGTGAATACGGATGCATACCGTCTATATGTTGGTGGTTTAAAAGGCGGACATTCTGGTATGGAAATTGATAAACAACGTGGTAATGCGAACAAAGTATTAGGACGAGTATTACGTGATTTATTAGCAAATATTCAATTTGAAATAAGTGAAGTTCACGGCGGATTAAAAACAAATGCAATTCCGCGTGAAAGTGTAGCTACAATTGTATTACGTACAGAAGATGTAGAGAAAGTGGAAGAAAAACTAGAATCTTGGACAAGAGTATTACAAGAAGAAATGCGTGCTGTTGATCCAGATGTTCATGTTACACTTACAAAATTGGATGAAAAAGTAGAAAAAGTATTTGCTAAAGAGACACAAAAGCAACTTATTTCATCATTATTCTTAATTCCAAACGGCATTCAAAGTATGAGCTTGGATATTAAAGGTCTAGTAGAAAGTTCAACAAATTTAGGCGTTATTGAAACGTTGCAAGATGAAATTAAATTACGTAACGAAGTGAGAAGTTCTGTAAGTAGTTTAAAACGACATGTTGCAGATGAGATTAAATGTATCGCCGAGTTAGTTGGTGCAACATTTGAAATAGAGTCAGAGTATCCAGAATGGCCATACAATCCGAACTCACAAATTCGTAATTTGTTTGAAAAAGTGCATCAAGAAAAATATAATAAAGAGATTGAAATCTTTGCAGTGCATGCAGGTATTGAATGTAGTGCATTCGTTCAAAAGATGCCTGAATTAGATGCAATTTCATTCGGTCCAGATATATTCAATGTTCACACTCCAGATGAACATATTAGTATTTCTTCTGTTGTGAATAACTGGGGGTTCTTCATTGATGTAATGAAAGGTACGAAGGAATTGGCTAAATAATAGTAATGAAATGAAAAGTAGCCTATAAAACTTTATAGGCTACTTTTTGTATAGCGTTTTATTAGAAATTCATTTTTACGTTAGTATTTAATTCTTGCTTTTATTTCTAGAGGATATTGTACCAAAGGCTGCTCCAGTTATTGCTCCGATTAAAGTCATAAAAATTGCACCCCATGCTGCAAATGACATCTTTACACCTCCAAATAATCAATTATTGTTTCTTAGACTTTTGAATAGAAATGCTAATTGCAACAACTATTAAGAAAATAAGAGGAGACCAAGAATAGAAAGACATGTAATATTCTCCTTCCAATACTAATTTTAAATATTTTTATAAACAAATTATCGCATTTTTAAAGAGTGAACAAATAAAATATGCACTATT
This sequence comes from Bacillus cereus group sp. N6, assembly GCF_016483705.1. NCBI lineage: Bacteria > Bacillati > Bacillota > Bacilli > Caryophanales > Bacillaceae > Bacillus > Bacillus cereus group sp. N6. The sequence goes on along the minus strand of NZ_JAEHBI010000006.1, from coordinate 132,084 downwards.
GCATATTTTATTTGTAGAACTTAAAGAACTCGAAATAGTTATTGAATAAAAATGCAAATTTATAAAGAGAGTAAGCATTTTTTTAACCTTAAAAAGGGCAAATAATCAAAAAGCTCCTCTATCTTATATAAGGTAGAGGAGCTTTTAAAATGGTTTTTGTCCAATAAAAATAGTATCAAATATTTTTTGATGAGATTTAATTATTTTGAGATTTTAAAGCTGCCTCCATAATAATAATTTTCTCCAAGTTTCATAACAGCTACATATGTTCCAGGATTATAAGCCTTAGTAATAGGTGTTACAAATCTACCATAATTATGTTTCAAACCCGAGTCATAAATGGTTTTATATCTATGCAAGTTTATTTCATCATTTTCATTTCCACTCAATTGATATATTTTTACAATACCAGTATCTTTACCACCAGTAAATATAGTAACATCGAATGTATCTCCATGTTTTAAGTCACCAACTGCTAACTCTTCTATAAAATCTGCATTATGATGTAATAAAAAATAGCTTTGCCACTGCCAATTATCTAAAAATCGTGATTCTTTTTGTGTAAGTTGAGATTCAGCAGACACAGGTGGGAGTGTAGCAATTGTATTCGAAAATAAAAATCCTCCAACAGTTAATGCACCAATAATTGTTGATTGCCTTAAAATTTTCATGTTCTAAACCTCCTATTTACTTAAGGATTCAGAAATCGTTTTTGTGAAAAACTAGCTGTGAAATCTAATGGATGATAATATCTTCTATAATCATATTAACATGTATTGATTTATCAGACAAATTAAAATGTAATAGGACTATATCGAGGAAGTTACGGCTAATACAGGAAAGAAGTTAGATGTATAGTTAAGAAATCTTTATCATATGTAATTGGGATTTGTTATTTGAAAACTCGATTGTTTTAATGTTAAATTTCAATTCACACTCTAAGTTTCAGTACATAATTTTACAATTTGACTTATGTAATTTATCACGTCATGATTTTTTTATTATAAAAGAAAGGCTTGAATATAATGATTCATCGTTTGAGAAAGCTAAAAAATGTAGCAGTCGTATTAAGCTTCTAAGTAAATTACAAAGATCTACAATACTTAGAAGCGAGGAATAAAGTTATGAAGCATCCATTATATAATCATTGGTCAGAAACGAAGTATTTAAAAGATATAGTAACAAATCCACTCATTGAGGTAGGAGAGTACTCCTATTATTCAGGTTATTATGGTCATCAAAATTTTGAAGATGGCTGTGTAAGGTATTTGTGGGGAGATGCTAAGTCCCGAACACTTTTCAATCCAATTGAACAGATGGGATGGCATCTTGATAAACTCATTATTGGGAATTATGTTTGTATTGCTAGTGGAGTAGTCATTTTAATGGGCGGTAATCATAATCATCACGCAGAATGGATTACAGTATATCCATTCGCTGAGCAAATTGAACATTCATATGAACCGAAGGGTGATACAGTCATTAAAAGTGATGCTTGGATTGGAATGAATGCTATTATTATGCCTGGCGTTACAATCGGTGAAGGTGCAATCGTTGCAGCAGGATCTGTCGTAAGTAAAGATGTTCCGCCGTATACAATAGTTGGTGGAAATCCTGCTAAGGAAATAAAGAAGCGGTTCACTGATACAGAAATGAATCTGCTGATGGAAATGCGTTGGTTTGATTGGAATAGAGAATTAGTTGAGAAGGCAATGCCTATATTATCTAGCTCATCTATTAAACTATTATATGATTTTTATAAAAAGGAAGTAAAAAATAGATAGGTCTGTGAAATAAACTACATTCTATATAGGATGTAGTTTTTTATTATAAAAAATTAATAGTCTAGACTAAGGAAAATTCATCTCTAGTATGAGTATAGCGAATAGCTGAATTAAATAATTAAAATCCTTGATAGCTAATAAACGAATGTTTAGCTGCCAGTGTGCCCCGATATTTAATCAGGACACACTGGTTTTATTTTTTGTAAATACGGAACAAATGTATTACTTATATTGTCTATTAAGTGTAATCCTAAAAAATATGAAAGTGCGAATCATTTTGAAAAATACAAAGGTGTTAAAAGTGTGGGTACTAAGTGTCAGTCTGTCTAAAAGGGTGGGATGAGATGTTCTATATGAAAGTGGTCCTAATGTCTTATATTTAGAATTTGATAACGTTGTCTATTTTTTGAAGGATTATGTTAAAATAACGTTTTTTTTGAGTACAAAGATATTGGAGGTAACAGAAGTGAAAGATATGTTTTGCAAGAGATTTATTGTAATAATAACAGTGCTTACACTATTTTGTAGCATAGTTGTTACATCTGGAAGAGCGACAGCGGAAACAGTTCCTGCCATAGACGTAGAAGCAGGATCAGCAATTTTAGTAGAAGCAAATTCCGGAAAAATTTTATATGAAAAAAATGCAGATGAATTATTAGCAATTGCTAGTATGTCAAAAATGATGAGTGAATATTTAGTTCATGAAGCGGTGGAGAAAGGAAAACTTAAATGGGATCAAAAAGTTAAAATCTCTGAATATGCATATAAGATTTCGCAAGATCGATCATTATCAAACGTTCCGTTAGAAAATGGTGGCTCTTATACGGTCAAAGAGTTATATGAGGCAATGGCAATTTACTCTGCAAACGGTGCGACAATTGCTTTAGCTGAAGAGATTGCTGGAAAAGAAGTCAATTTCGTAAAAATGATGGATGATAAGTCAAAAGAGTTTGGAATGAAAAATTATAAATTTGTAAACTCTACAGGTTTAACAAACCAAGATTTAAAAGGACATCACCCAGAAGGGACAACTCCAGACGAGAAAAATAAAATGTCTGCAAAAGATTGTGCAATTTTAGCGCAACGTCTTATTCAAGATTTCCCGAAAATATTAGATACAGCAAAAATCCCTAAAAAAACATTCCAACAGGGTGGTAAGTATCCAATTGATATGGTGAACTTTAATTCGATGTTAAAAGGTCTAATTAAGGAATACGAAGGTGTAGATGGTTTGAAAACAGGAACTACTCCAGAAGCCGGTGATTGTTTCACTGGTACAGTAGAAAGAAACGGTATGCGTCTAATATCTGTAGTGATAAAAGCAAACTCTCATACAGCACGTTTTGATGAAACAAAGAAATTATATGATTATGGATTTGCGAATTTCAAAGTGAAGAAGCTCTATGAAAAAGATTCAGTAGTAAACGGGCATGAAACAGTGAGAGTAGCAAATGCAAAAGACAAAGATGTAGTAGTTCAAACGAAGCAAGCTATTTCACTTCCAATGCTAAAGAGCAACAAAGACGTATATAAAGAGGAATTTAAAGTATTGAATGAAGAACAAGAAGCACCTATTAAAAAAGGTGTAACAATTAGTAAAATGATTATCTCGCCTAAAGATAGTACAGATCCTGGGTTCTTATCAGGTAAATCATTACAAGTAGACCTTGTAACAAAATCTGATATAGAACAAGCGAATTGGTTTACACGTTTTATGCGTAACATAGGATCTTTTTTTAGCGGTATGTGGGATAGTACGGTTGATATAGTAAAAAGCTAATTTTATAGGATACAACTAAATATTAGTCTGAAACAAAACGTTTCAAAGTATTATAGATTCTTATGTGGATAGTTTGGAATGAAAGATTGTATTACTTTTCAAATTTGGTCCTTCGGAACTTTTTGTATTTCTATCAAGCTAAAATAAATTTGTATCCATATACCCCAAAAACGCTATTCTTTTTGTAGAAATATACAGAAAGGATGGCGTTTATTATGAATCTTTCGATTTAAAGGATTTTGGTGCAAGGTTAGTTTAATAAAGTTACATGATGAAAAACCACCCATTATTCCATCAAATGACAATAAAAAAATAATATCCGGTAAGTATTACTGTAATTAGATTTTATCCCGCATTAACGGGCAGTAAGACCCCCACTGATTAAAGTTTCACTTTATAAAAATTTAATAAAATCTTTTCTTTGTATTAAATATTTTGTTTTAAATTATGTATATAAAGAAGTGGAGGTCAAATTAACTTTGTACTGCTTATATTAGGAATTTAAATAAACAATATGTACAATTCTCCCACTACATTTGCATAGTGACCTTTATGAAAAGCAAAATCTACAATTTACAAGGAGAACATTTTATGAGTAAGAGAATAAAAGAATTAGATTCCATACGAGGGTTAGCGGCACTTACTGTGGTATTTGGACATTTTTGTTTAATGCTACCATCGTTGCCTAATTCTATTAAATTTTCCCCGCTTAGGTTTTTATGGGCGGGTGGGGAAGCTGTTATCGTTTTTTATGTACTAAGTGGTTTTGTGTTATCTATGGCACTTTATCATTCAAAAACAAATTATTGGGGATATTTAATTAAGAGATTTGTAAGAATCTATATTCCTTATTATTTTTGGATAATCGTTACCTTTGTTTTATTTATTTTATTTTCGCCATATGAAGTGGTAGGACTACGGGATTGGTTCTATGATAGGTGGCAAGGGTCTATAACAAAATTAGATATTATAAACCACTTTGTGCTTCTTAATAACTTTTTTACGGAAAATTATAATCCAGTTATTTGGTCATTGGCTCAAGAAATGCGTATATCTATTGTGTTTCCTTTGTTATTCCTTCTTTTTTATAAACTGAATTGGAAGAAAACGATACTATTTGCTTTGAGCTTTTCTTTAATTAGTGTTTTTCTTAATATGTTGCATATTGGGAAAGCTGAAGGATTTTATAATGGTTATGCCGATACACTGCATTTTACATCTATGTTTATGGTTGGAATGTTACTTTTTAAGCATCAGGAAAAACTTATCTACTCATATAGGAATATGAAAAAATTTAAAAAAGGATTTCTTATTGCCTTAGGAATTATTCTATATTTATATTCCATTTTAATTTATGGTTTTTCCCGTAATGATACTACTTTCTTATTAAAAGATTGGGGTGTCGTAATGGGGATTAGTATATTTATTATAATGGTTATGAGTAACCTAAAAGTAAAAATACTTTTAAATAAGAGTGTGTTTGTATACTTAGGAGAAATTTCATACAGTATCTATTTGTGTCATTTTCCAATCATGATGGTACTATTTAAACTTTTGTATACAAAGATACCTATCTTTTTCCTTCTTACTTTGTGCATTACAATGACACTACTTTTTTCTATAGTTTCGTATCATTTAATCGAAAAGAAATGTATCAACTGGGCAAAACAAAGAACTTCAAATTTTTTGAAAAAAGTATAATACCTAGAGGGATTATATCCCGCTATTTGCCGGACAGTAAGATCCCTCACTTCAAAATTCAGCGAGAGCAAAGAAGTTAGGTGGGAAATTAACTGTCCGTAAAAGCCCAATTGGTTCAACTAATAATCAGTGAGGGATGAAGAAAACCTCTACTGATTAAAGTTTAACTTCATTTCTTTAGTAAATATATGAATATGACCGATTCCTAAGTATACTTAGGAATCGGTCAATTTTGGATTCTAAATGTAAATATAATAAAGTGGAATATAATTGAAATCAAAAACATTTAGAAAGAACAATTACATTGTGAGCTAATGTATAGTATAGATATGAATAATAAAAAGGGGGAATAGATATGTGGAAGCGATTTGTATCGATTGGTGATAGTTTTACAGAGGGCATAGGGGATGAAGTTGAGGGAATAGAATTAAAAAGCTGGATAGATCATTTTGTTCAACTCTGTGTAAACGATATAGAATATGCTAATTTTGCAAAGCGTGGGTTAGTAACTAAAGAAATTCGCTCACAGCAATTGGAAAAGGCATTAACGTTTAATCCAGATTTGGTTAGTATAATTGCAGGTGCAAACGATGTTTTAAAAGGACGTTGGGATCATCAAGCATATAAGAACGATATGGAATTTATGATAGATACATTAAGTAAAACAGATGCTGATATTATTATTGCAAGCCTTCCAGATTTTACAGTTCGGCTTCCTTTTTCTTCTGAAAAAAAACAAGTGTTAAAAGAACAATTATTAGAGGCAAATGAAATTATACTTTCATTGAGTAGAGAGTATAAGCTTCATCATGTTGATTTTTGGAATCATCATTTAGTAAATGATAATACGCTTTGGTCTACGGATTTGATTCATCCAAACTCAAAAGGATATGTAAAAGTTGCTGAATTGATTTTTAGTAGTTTGCCTGTACAGAAGACAAAATAATTGTTTGCAATTTAACAAATATGATATTAATTGTATTAAGCTATGTTTTTTAATAAATGGAAAGAACTAAAAATTTAGCAAATAAAGTGTATCTACGATATATTTCTACAGTAGTGCACAAATGCAGTATCACAAGAAAAGATCACCTACGGAAATAGGTGATCTTTAAACATTCTTATACCTAAATTAATATATTATATTACTAAATAAATTCGTACTACATAAAAATTAAGTCCTTTTATAGAAAAACTGATGTTACATTACCTTAAAATATATTCATAACAATATTATATAATAACATAGTCAAATCATATTTTGGGGATTTATCCCGATTGCGTATAATGTGTAATTTTTTTGAAGCAGTAATGTCCAATAAGTTAAATAGGTAGTAAATGTAAAAAAATCAATACTATATATTATTCAATCTTTGTTATGAGTGCATTAGTAATTGTTAGTATTATATTTTTAATATCTATTTTAGTTATTGAGATTAATTTGAATAGAAAATATGTAGGATAGGGAAAGGTACATATACTTTATTGTATATGTACCTTTTTATTTAGTAGGATTTATAGTCTCTATAAACTATTATGTTAATAAAATTAAAAAACTTAATTCTTAATATTCTTATGGTTAAAGCTATCTATAAAATGAAAATATAACTAAATAATAGTTTGTTATAATTTGTGGATTTGGTTTTTTATCCGAATTTTCTGATTCAAATATTTCAACTTTATGAATATAGTAGGTGAAATATTTGTGTGATAGTATTTGAGATAGAAAAAAGCCAACTTTAAAAAGGATGTGAATTGAATGTGCAACAACTGTAAATGGTTATATTAAGTTAATGTTTAACTGTTTTTAGTTTAAGGTAAAGGTCTATTTTGTAACAGTTGATATAAAGACAAAGAAATAGATGCACTCGAATTTATCTGACTATTTAAAATACGCTAAACCTTGAGATTAGTCTAGGTTTTGACAAAGTTAAATTCTAGGTGAAATCTTTATAATGATTAATTAGGTTTAATAAAGGGGTAACTTATACGCAAAGGTGTTTATATTAGTAACCTAAGGAGCTTGCTTTTATGAAAACTATTGATTCAAAAGGCCTATTAGGAAATAGGGTTTATTTACAAGTTTTCTCTGCCTATTCATTGCTTATGCTTGGTGTTTTTATTGATATGTTAGCGATTATGACTATAGTTGGGTTTGAATGGCAAGTAGATCCTACTATGATTGGATTGATTCCTGTTGCATATGCACTTCCAGGAATTATTTTTGGCTCATGGGCGGGTGTTATTGCAGATCGTTTTAGAAAAATTCCAATTATGATGTTCTGTAATCTAATGGTTGGTCTAATAACGATTGCTCTTTTATTTGTACAAGATATCCACTGGCTCTTAGTGACATTAATGATTCGTTCCATTTTTATTGTTTTCTATTATCCTGCACAGCAAACACTAACAAGACAGATTGTCTCCCCGGATTTGCTTACTAAAGCAGTAAGTATCAACGGAATAGTAGAGCAGGGTACCAAGATAGTAGGCCCACTTATAGGGGGCATGTTGCTGAGCTGGTTTCAACCAGAGTTCTGCCTCATTATAAGAGCTATAAGTTGTTTATTAGCTACCTTAGTTCTGATACCCACAATAAAATTTAAAGAAACTATATCGAAAGAATTTGTTGAAAAGCAAAAACAAAGTACCTGGACCGCTTGGGTACAAGGGTGGGGTTATGTGTTATCTAATCGGATAATATTATCAACTATGATTTTTGTTACAATAGCCATGGCAGTATTACAATTAGTAGACTCACAATTCCCAACTTTATTTAAGAGCTTATTCCCACATGATAAAAGTAAAATGGGATATATCATTTCTATTATTGGTCTTGGCGGAATACTTGGTGCATTACTAACTCAGAAATTAAAACAATTTCAATATGGCTGGGTAGTATGTGGAGGTATGGTTTTAATGGGAATTGGTTTTGGGGGGATTGGTTTGATAACGCCCGGTACGGTCTTCGTTTTGGCCTATTTAATTAGTTTTATCGCTGGTATTGGAAGTGGGCTGATGCTTGTATCTAATCAAGTCATTTTACAAATAGAATCGGATCAAGATCAAGTAGGAAGAGTATTTGGTATTCAAAGCAGTTTAACAAACGCAGTTTTAATTATTTCTCCTGCTATGAGTGGCCCATTAGTGCATTTGTTCGGAGTAACTCAACTTTATGTTTATGGAGGGATTGGGCTTGTTATCATTGGAGTAATTGGAGTTTCACTGCAGAAATATTTATGGGCTAAACATAAACACGAACCTATAAGAGCAAATAATTTTTGAAGGGAAGATTTTTATGACCAATGAGGAATGTTATCCATTAAGCCATCCGCAGCGAAGAATATGGTATACAGAAGTTATTCATTCTGATAAAGGAATATGTAATTTAAGATTTTTATTTAAACTTCATCGAAAAATGAATTATTCAAAATTAAACCAAGTTGTGAATCGCGTCATTAGTGAAAATGACGGTCTGTGCATTAGGTTAAAAGAAAATGGGCATCAGGAACCGAAACAATATTTTATTAAACATGAAGAACAAGAATTTGAGTTTTTTGATTTCAGTAATGTGGAGAATACAAATTTGCTTGAGGAATGGATTGAGCAGAAAACAAAAGAAACGTTTACATTATTTAATTCAAATTTATACTATTTCGCTTTAATAAAATTAAACGATAATGAATGTGCAGTCTTTGGAAATGTTCATCATATTATTATGGATGGTTTATCAATTCAAATATTTACTGAGCAGATTGCAAAATATTATTATGAAATGTATAACGAGAATGAGGAAGGCGAAAGTGAAAATTCATATGTTCAATTTCTGACTAATGAACAAACATACTTGAATAGTAGTCGCTTTCAAAAAGATCAAAAATTCTGGTTAGAGGAATTTAAAACACTGCCATCTGTGACCGGATTGAAGCCTTATAATACGTACCAAGTTAGCACCAAAGCATCACGTGAGACATTTATATTAACGGAGTATTTGAAGAGAAAGATAGAAAAATTTTCTGAAGATTACAAAAATAGTTTATACACTTTTTTTGTTGCTGCTTTCTCGTTGTCCATGTATCGGTGGACCTCATCGCTTGATATTGGTTTAGGAATGGCTTACGGCAATCGTATGACTAAAATGGAGCGAAAATTGATTGGAATGATGGTGAGTACAGTTCCTTTAAGAATGGATATTGATCCAGAAGAAGAAGTACTTTCATTTATTAGTAGGGTGTCCAGAAAACAAAGCAAATTATTGAGACACCAGAAATATCCATTTGATTTGTTATTAAAGCAGATTAATAAAGAGAATAACAGTAATGTGAGACTTTTCGGAACTACGATTGATTATAGGGATCGTGATGAAAGTGGTGACTCACTATGGATTCCAAACCATGAAGAGGTGCAAGATTTTGCAGTGCATATTGAAAATCTAATTGATATTGACTCTTTACATGTACATATTGATTATCGTGAGGAGTTATTTTCTAAGGAAGAGATAAAACGGTTTTTTAACGTGATGTTAGCGATAATGGAAAACACTTTTGAAAAACCAAAGCAGAAGGTAGCTGAAATCGAAATCATTTCTGATGAAGATAAAAGAAAAAGTTTAGTTGAGTTCAACAATCCTAAGCTGGATTTCCCATCTCAAGTAACTATTCATGAATTGTTCGAACAGCAAGCGTTGAACTATCCACGCGATATTGCAGTTACGTATGGAAAAGAAAAAGTTACTTATAGGGAGCTTAATGAACGCGCAAATCAGTTAGCTCATTATTTGCAGAAAAAGGGAGTAAGACCTGATACTTTAGTTGGACTGTGCGTTGAACGTTCCCTCGAAATGATTGTAGGTATTTTAGGGATTTTGAAGGCTGGTGGGGCTTATGTTCCACTTGATTCAACATATCCAGAGCAGCGACTTCAATATATTTTAGAAGATGCTAGCATTCAGTTATTCGTAACGCAAGAAAGTTTAAAAGAATTGAAATGGTTACCAGAAAATGTTGAGTCGATTTGCCTGGATCGTGATCAAGATGAGATTGGGAAAGAAAGTAAGACTTTACCGGTTTCTGATGTCAGTTCCCGAAATTTAGCATACGTGATCTATACTTCGGGATCAACGGGGAATCCAAAGGGTGTTATGATAGAGCATCACAATGTCATTCGGTTATTTAAATCAACGGATTGTTGGTATCAGTTTAATGAAAAAGACACTTGGACGCTTTTTCATTCTTATGCATTTGATTTCTCAGTATGGGAAATTTGGGGAGCATTATTATATGGTGGAAAATTAGTTGTTGTTCCGTACTGGATTAGTCGATCACCTAAGGATTTTTATCAATTATTGGTGGAGGAAGAAGTCACAGTTCTAAATCAGACACCTTCCGCATTTCGACAATTAATACAAATGTGTGAACAAGAAGATAAGAATAAAAATTTGCAGCTGCGTTATGTCATATTTGGCGGAGAAGCATTAGAACCTACTAGCTTGTTACCGTGGTTTCAAAGGTATGGAGAGAAAAAACCACAGTTAATTAATATGTATGGAATTACAGAAACTACCGTTCATGTTACATATTATCCAATTACTCTAGATGATGTGCAGCATGCTTCAAGAAGTAATATTGGCAAGCGGATTCCCGATTTAGAAGTGTATATACTAGACACTTATCAACAACCTGTTCCTATAGGTGTTGATGGTGAACTTTATATTGGTGGGGCAGGATTAGCACGTGGGTATTTAAATAGACCTGAATTAACAGCAGAGCGTTTTATATCTCATCCATTTAGTAGTGATCCGAAAGCAAAATTATACCGGACAGGAGACTTAGCGAGGTATTTGCCAGATGGAAATCTGGATTATCGTGGAAGAATTGATCATCAGGTTAAAATACGTGGTTTCCGAATTGAGATTGGGGAGATTGAGTCTACTTTACATACATATGCATCTGTAAAAGAGGCAGTTGTAATTGTAAGAGAAGATCAGCCAGGCGATAAAAGATTAGTAGCATATGTTGTAGGAGATGGAAATGTAGATGCGTGGAGAGAGTATCTTAAAGCGAAACTACCAAGTTATATGGTTCCTTCGGGATTTGTGGTGATGGAAGCTATTCCACTTACAGCTAACGGTAAAGTTGATCGTGAGGCCTTACCTATGCCGGAGGAAAAGCAGATTAATAGTGAATCTGTTGGCCCTCGGAATAGTAACGAACAGATACTGACTACCATTTGGAAGCAAGTATTAGGTGTTAAAAAGGTGGGAATCTATGATAATTTCTTTGAAATTGGTGGCGACTCGATTCTCAGTATTCAAATCATATCTCAAGCAAGTCAAGTGGGGTTAAAACTTACTCCAAAGCAAATGTTTGAATGCCCAACTATCGCTGAGCTGGCACAAGTGGCTATAAAAACGCAGGGAGTACAAGCGGAGCAGGGAATTGTGATAGGTGATGTGTCTCTTACTCCAATTCAGTGTTGGTTCTTCGAGCAAGAACATCCACATCTGGAGCATTGGAATCAATCAATGCTATTAAGAGTAAAAGAAAGATTGGATGTGAAGTTACTAGAGGGAGCGATATTAAATTTACTCAAACATCATGATGCTTTACGTTTCCGGTACAAACAGTTACCAAACGGAACGTGGAGGCAGAGAAATGAAGGGACTGATGAGCTGTCAGTACTCCATGTTGTAAAACGGAATCAAGTTAATGAAAAAGAGTGGAATACAATAATACAAGAAGAGATGAACATTAATCAAGCTAGTTTCAATCTAGTTACTGGTCCGTTAATGAGAGTAGTGTACTTTGAGGATAACTTGACTGGAAATGATCGAATATTCTGGGTGATTCATCATTTAGTAGTAGATGGAGTATCATGGAGGATTCTATTGGAAGATTTACAGACGGTATATAACCAGATGAAACAAGGTCAAGAAGTTCGCTTACCTGCGAAAAGTACTTCTTTTAAAGAATGGTCTGAACGACTCCAGACGTACAGTGATTCGGGTATTTCGAAAGAAGTACAAGATTATTGGAATGAACAAGTAGAAAAAGAAACGATGAAAATTCCAATGGACTATCCAATACAAAAAACAACAGAAGAATCGATTGATCAAGTGACAGGGACTTTAGGAATAGAAGAAACACATGAATTGTTACACGAAGTTCCAGTAACTCATAAGACAAGGATTGATGAGGTACTATTAACGGCATTAGGACAAGCTATCGTCGATTGTACAAATCAGCAAACGGTTTCTATTCATCTAGAAGGACACGGAAGAGAAGAGGTAATTGAAGGTATTGATTTATCAAGGACAGTGGGCTGGTTCACGAGTATTTATCCCGTTCATCTCAATTTTCAAGGAACTCAAACACCTATTGAAGGGTTAAAGGCTGTCAAAGAACAATTGCGTCGAATTCCGAATCGTGGAGTTGACTATGGTATTTTACGTTACTTGAATAAAGGATTACTTCCGTTTTATCAGCAAAAGCCTTCAATAAGTTTTAACTATTTGGGCCAATTTGATCAGGTTTTCTCAAGGGAATCTTTGTTTATGCAAGAGACAGGATTTACATTTTTAGATCATGCTCCAGATTCCAAACCATCTCATCTAATTGATGTTATTGGAATGGTGAAAGATGAAAAGTTACATTTTGTTTGGTTGTATAGTAGAGAACAGTTTTCTAAATTAAAAATTCAATTGATAGCAGATGGTATGTTGAGGCACCTTCGTCAACTTATAAATAAACCGACAACAGAGTCTGCTTTTACGGTATCAGATTTTGCTGATGCAGAGGATCTTACGGAAGAAAGCTTGAGCAAAGTATTACTTAAATTAACAAAGAAGAGGGTGTAAAAATGGGAGACGTTATTGATATATATGGTTTATCACCTTTGCAAAAAGGAATACTGTTTCATACTTTATACGATCAAGATGATGAACATTCATTTTCCTATATTGTACAAGTAGGTTTCTTGCTCGGGGGGCAATTGGATATTGCTACTTTTGAAAAGGCCTGGGAATATGTTATTCATCGACATGAGGTTTTACGTTCAGTATTTGTGTGGGAGGAAGTAGAAAAACCGCTACAAGCGGTTTACCAACGTCTTCCTTTTACTATTCATCAAGAGGATTGGAGCGCCCATTCACACAAGGAAAGGGCGAAGAAATTACAACAGTTTTTAAATGCAGATCGTAGAAAAGGATTTTTATTAGATGAAGCACCATTGATGAGAGTCACTGCGATTAAAGAGGCAAAAGAGGAAACGAGAATTATTTGGACACATCATCATATTTTGCTAGATGGATGGAGTGTGTCATTGGTCTTTAGTGAAGTGATGGAAGTTTATCTCAAGATGATAAAGGGAGAATTATTGAATCTTCCTAAATCTCTTCCTTATAAAAAATATATCCAGTGGATAAATAAACAAGATCAAAGTCAAGCAGAGGAATTTTGGAAAGAAGAATTAAAAGGGTTCTATGCACCTACGCCATTAGCAATGGAAAGAAAGAACCAAGGACAAGAGAAGGGCTATGGAGAGTGTGTTTATCAAGTATCTGAGGAACTTACTGAGAATTTACAAGAGTGGGTACGAAATAGTCGATTAACGTTGAATACGTTAGTACAAGGTGCATGGGCTTATTTGATGAGTAGGTATAGCGGTGAAAGTGACATCGTATTTGGCGTAACTAGCTCTGGACGTCCTACTGATTTAATGGGAGCAGAGAATATGGTGGGGTTATTTATTAACACCTTACCTACTAGAATTCGCTTAACGGATAATACATCAGTAGTAGACTGGCTTCGTAAAATACAAATGAAAGAAATGGAACGAAGACAATATGAGTATAATTCGTTGATAGATATTCAAGGATGGAGTGAGGTTCCACGAAATAGTTCCTTATTTCATACCTTGTATGTGTTTGAAAATTATCCAATTCAAGGTGAGAGAAATCAAGATTTAAGATTATTAGATGTTAAAAGCGCGGAACAAACAAATTATCCTTTAACACTCATTGTAATGCCCGGTAAGAAAATTACTTTAAAGTTAATGTATGATCGAAGCTATTTTAATGAAGGGACAATAAATCGGATTCAGAATCACTTATTGCAAATACTAATTCAGATGACGAAGAACCTAGATTCAAAACTCTTTGAAATTACTCATTTAACAGTGGAAGAACAGATACTGTTACTAGAGGAATGGAATCATACTCAAGTAAATTATTCGGCTGAAGGCATGATTCATACGATATTTGAGGAGCAAGTAAAAAAAACACCGGAAGCAATTGCGGCTATTTACGAAAATGAACAAATTACCTATAAAGAGTTAGAGAAGCGTGCGAATCAACTAGCTCATTATTTACAAAAGCATGGTGTAGGACCAGAGTCTCTAGTTGGGGTATATATGGGACGTTCATTACAAATGATGATAGCGTTATTAGGGATTCTAAAATCAGGAGCAGCGTATGTTCCACTTGACCCTACTTATCCAGAGAGTCGGCTTCGATATATATTAGAGGATGCTGGAATCGAAGTATTAGTGACGGAAGAGAATTCTAAAAATTTGTTTGTATCTGAAAATATTGAAACGATTTGTATGAATAAAGATTACACTGTAATTGAAAAAGAAAAATCAACCCCATGTATAAGTGGTGTAACAGGAGAAAGTTTAGCGTATGTTATGTATACTTCAGGATCTACAGGGAATCCAAAGGGAGTAATGATTGAGCATCATTCAGTAATCAATTATCTAGAATGGATGCAACATAAATATCCACTTTCTGAAAAGGATGTGGTCTTGCAGAAAACGCCATTCTCATTTGATGTCTCTGTTTGGGAGTTGTTTTGGGGTATTCACGTTGGTGCAAGTGTATCTTTCCTACCTCCAGGTGGAGAAAAAGATCCTTCTATTATAGCTGAAGTGATTAAAAAACATCAGGTTACTATAGTTCAATTTGTACCTTCGATGTTATCTGTTTTCTTAGATCACTTCAATCATATTGAATTGAACATGAATTGTTCGTCCGTACGCCATGTATTTTCTGGTGGAGAAGAACTAAGTTCAGGGTTAGTTAGACGATTTCAACAGAAATGGAATTATAGTGGACAAGTGAAATTAACCAACTTTTATGGACCAACTGAAGCCACTATTTATGTGAATGCATTTGATATTCAGCCTAATGAAGAATTTGTTTCTATTGGGCAGCCGATACAGAACACGCAATTATATGTATTAGACCAAAATCAACGCTTGCAATCAATAGGAATTGAGGGTGAGTTATATATTGGTGGTGCTGGTTTAGCACGTGGATACTTAAATCGTCCGAATCTTACTGCTGAAAAATTCGTTTCACATCCATTCCGATTGGGGGAACGACTATATCGAACGGGAGATTCAGTAAGATATTTAACTGATGGAAATATAGAATTTATAGGTCGAATGGACCATCAAGTCAAAATGCGTGGTTTTAGGATTGAATTAGGAGAAATTGAAGCAACTTTAGAAAAATGTTCGTTTATTAAAGAGGCTGTTGTATTAGTTAGAGAGGATCGTCCAGGTGATCAACGATTGGTTGCATATGTAATAAGCGATGGAAATACCGAGGAGTGGAGAGAGTATTTACAAAACCAATTACCAAATCATATGATTCCAGCACACTTTGTAGAGTTAGAACACTTCCCGCTTACTCCGAATGGGAAAATTGATCGAAAGGCCTTGCCAGCACCTGATGATCAAGCTATTGGAGATTTAAATGTTCTACCTCGGACGCCATCGGAAGAGCTTATTGCCTCGGTTTGGGGTCAAGTGTTAGGGGTGGGGAATATTGGTATTCAGGATTCCTTTTTTGAACGTGGTGGACACTCGCTACTTGCTACTCAAATTGTCTCTCGATTGCAAGAATTGTTCCAAATCAAAATTCCCTTACGTGAACTTTTCAAGCACGATACAGTGGCAGCGTTGGCGAAACGAGTAGATCAGTTACGAAAAGAAGATAAAAAACGAGAGATTGCCCCTCTTGTACCTATGAAACGGGAAGAAGCTATTCCACTTTCCTATGCGCAGAAACGTCTATGGTTTATTGATCAATTAATGCCAAATAGTGCTATGTACAATATTCATGCAGCGTGTCGCTTAACAGGTAAATGGTCAATTGAAGCATTGGAGGCCGGATGGAATCAATTGTTGGAGCGTCATGAATCATTACGAACGATAATTCTAGAACAAGAGGGTGAACCTTTTCAACAGGTTCAATCTCATGTATTCGGGCATATCCCTCAAACGAATCTAACAGATCTCTCTTTGGAAGATAGGGAAAGAGAAATGAAACGGCTCATTCAAAACGAAGCTGAGGAACCATTTTATTTTGGACAAGGTCCTCTAATTCGAACACGCATATTGAAAGTGGACAGTGAAGAGTGGATTCTCATTTGTACGATGCATCATATTATTTCAGATGGATGGTCAATGGGAATCTTACTTGAAGAATGGATGGCTTTTTATGAAGGAGCATTAAGCGGCAAACCGGTGGAATTGAAGGAGTTATCTATCCAATATGCAGATTTTGTCATGTGGCAGAAGGAATGGCAAAAAGAAGAGAATTTGAATCAGCACCTTCAATATTGGAAGGAAGAATTGTCTGGGGAACTACCGGTTTTACAATTACCGATGGATCGTCCTCGACCTGCAGTTCAAACCCATCGTGGTGCAAGTCAGTCTTTAATAGTGGCGAATCCCCTACAGGAAAAGCTCAAAGATTTAAGTCTGCAAGAAGGATGCACTTTATTTATGACATTGATGGCAGCGTATCAAAGCTTCCTTTCTCGTTATACAGGACAGGACGACATCATAGTTGGAAGCCCGATTGCTAATCGAAATGTGAAAGAGATTGAGGGATTAATAGGTCTCTTTGCAAATACGTTAGTTTATCGAGCTGATTTCAGTGAAAACCCGACGTTCCAAGAACTTTTGTCGCAGGTAAGAAAAAAAGCACTAAAAGCATACGAGTATCAGGATATTCCATTTGAGAAAGTGGTAGAATCCGTAAAGCCGGAACGGAATACAAGTCATTCACCAATATTCCAAACCATGTTTACTTTACAGAATACGAAACAAGAGTTTCTTCAGCTATCTGAAAGACAAATGGAACTCATGGAAAGCCATGTTTCTGTTGCAAAATTTGATTTGAGTTTATTTGCTTCTGAGACGGAAGAAGGATTATCACTAACCTTTGAATATAATACTGATTTGTTTAATGATACAACCATTGAACGTATGGTAAGTCATTTTGAACATTGGCTAAATCAAATTGCCTCTTATCCAAAATGTTTATTATCAGAATTGAATATGTTATCGAAAGTAGAATATAAGCAACTACTAGAGGAATGGAATGAATCAGCTGTTATTGATATAGAAGATAGCATGATTCATACAATGTTTGAAGAACAAGTGGAAAAAACACCAGAAGCAATTGCAGTAGTGTGCGAAGATGAAGAACTAACATATCGAGAGTTGGACGAACGCTCGAATCAGTTGGCACATTATTTACAAAAAAATGGTGTAACATGCGAATCATTAGTTGGGATTTGCGTTACACGTTCATCCGAGATGATTGTCGGTCTCTTAGGAATTATGAAGGCAGGAGGAGCATATGTCCCAATTGATCCAGCGTATCCGGAAAGTCGACTGCAGTACATTTTAGAAGATGCTCAAATAAAGGTACTGGTGACACAGGAAAAGTTACAACAAAAAATGGTTATACCTACATTCGTCAACGTCATTTGTATTGATCGTAATCGAGCAGAAATAGAAGAAGAAGTTACTACGGTATGCACGAGTGAAGTCACGGGCGATAACTTAGCCTATATTATCTATACTTCAGGTTCCACTGGAAATCCAAAGGGAGTAATGATTGAGCACAGGAATACAGTAACAATGATTCATTGGGCGCATCACACGTATTCCCGAAAGGAATTAGCGGGAGTATTAGCTTCAACTTCACTATCTTTTGATTTATCCGTTTTTGAAGTATTTGTTCCCTTAACGATGGGTGGTAAGGTGATTGTCTCTGAAAATGCTCTACATCTAGACAAGTTGTCTACCAAAGGTGTGACTTTGGTTAATACTGTGCCATCGGCAGCAAAGGAACTGGTTCGAGCAAAGACAATTCCTTCTTCAGTAAAGGTAATGAATTTGGCTGGAGAACCGTTACCATATCCGCTTGTTCAAGATTTATACGAGAGAAGTACGATTGAGAAGGTATACAACTTATATGGACCGTCTGAAGATACTACGTATTCCACGTATATGGAATTAGAAAAGGGTGTCATGCATAGGGTACCACCAATTGGTAAACCAATCTTCAATACAGAAGTATATGTACTGAGTGCTGAACAAAAAATGGTTCCAATTGGTGTAGTTGGTGAGCTGTACATTGGTGGATTAGGATTAGCACGTGGATATTTAAAACGCCCTGACTTAACGAAAAATCGATTTATACCGCATCCGTTTAAAGAAAACGAGCGAGTATACCGGACTGGAGATCTAGTAAGGTATTTGCCAGATGGAAATTTGGAGTATGTTGGACGAATTGATCATCAGGTGAAAATTCGTGGGTTCCGGATTGAACTAGGAGAAATTGAAGCGGTATTACAAAAGCATACATTAGTTAACGAAGCTATTGTGATGGTGCGGGAAGATTATCCTGGCGATCCACATTTGATTGCCTATGTTGTAGGAGACGGGGATGCTCAAAAGTGGCGTGATTATCTCAAGGACCAACTACCAAATTATATGATTCCATCCTATTTTGTTGGATTAAATGCATTTCCACTCACTCCTAATGGGAAAATTGATAGGAAGGTTTTACCAGCACCAGAGAAACAGGAGATAGCAAGTGGTTATATTGCTCCTCGTACGTCTACGGAAAAAACAATCGTTTCGATATGGCATGAAGTTTTAGGTATGGAAAACATCGGAATTCAAGATTCGTTTTTTGAAATTGGTGGCCATTCACTACTCGCTACGCAAGCTGTTTCCAATCTTAAAGAGGCTTTTGGAATCGAGATACCATTGCATGATTTATTTATGTTTCATACGGTGCAGCAATTGGCAGAACAGATTGATCAATTGCTCGATAACAAAAATCAAGAAATGCAGAATGATAGTAATGAGAATGTAAGTCTTCAAGACTATGTTCAAAAAGAAGCCGAAGTGAGTAATGATGAAGAATTACTGGAACTACTTAAGCAATTAGAAGAGCTATCAGAGGAAGAAGCACAAGGGATATTCGAGAGTAATTTGATTGAGGAAGGGGTAAAAAAATGAGAAGTGATTTACTTGCAAAGCTGAGTTCACTTTCTCCTGAGAAGAGAGCATGGCTTCAGAAGCAAATGCAAAAAAAGGAGAATAAAGAAGCACTCCCGTTGTCTTATGCACAACAACGTTTGTGGTTTATGGACAGATTTAATCCAAACAGTTCTTTATATAATATTCCAACGGTATGGCATCTAAAAGGAAATTGGATACCTGAAGCATTAGAAAAGGGATTCAATCGACTCATTGAACGCCATGAATCATTACGAACTGTTTTTAAAGAAGTAGGAGAACAACCTGTGCAACAAATTGTCGAATTCCTTCCTAGAGCATTACCTGTAAGAGATTACTCTCAACTTCCTCTAGAAGTAAAAGAAAAAGAGGTAGATAGTTTAATTGCGAGAGAAGCGCAAGAACCATTTGATTTAATGAATGGTCCTTTAATTCGTAATCAGCTTGTTCAATTAGAGAAGGATGAATGGTTATTACTGTGTACGATGCATCATATTATTTCTGATGCTTGGTCCATTGGTATATTCATGAATGAATTACTTGCTTTCTATGAAGAAGAAACGGGCGGAAATCCTGCTAAATTAAGCTCATTATCCATTCAATATGCAGACTTTGCGAAGTGGCAAAAGGAGTGGTTGCAAGGTGATGTGCTAAATCGTCAGCTTACGTATTGGCAGGAAGAATTGTCTGGTGAGCTTCCTATCTTACAACTGCCAGTGGATCGACCTCGACCGGTTAAGCAGACTTACTCTGGGGCTACGCATCACGTAATTTTCCCTTATAAATTGCTTAGTCAATTGAAGGATATAAGCCGACAAGAAGGATCTACTTTATTTATGACTTTAATGGCTGCATACCAGAGCTTTCTTGCTCGTTATACGGGACAAAAAGATATTCTAGTTGGTAGTCCGATTGCAAATCGGAACCACAAGGGAGTAGAAGGATTAATTGGTTTCTTTGTTAATACGTTGGTTTACCGATCAGATTTGAGTGGCACCCCTACTTTTCGGGAGATTTTGAGCCAAACAAAGAAAAAGGCGTTAAAAGCTTACGAATATCAAGATATACCATTTGAAAAAGTGGTAGAAGCTGTGCAACCTGAACGAAGCATGAGTCATTCGCCTATCTTTCAGACCATGTTTACGCTACAGAATATAAAACAAGAACGACTAGATTTGTCTGGTAAAAGTATTGAAATGGTAGAAAGTAATATGTCTATTGCTAAATTTGATTTGAGCTTAACTGCCTATGAAGTGGAAGAAGGTCTATTTGTCTCATTTGAATACAATACGGATTTATTTGATAGTAGTACCATTGCACGTATGGCAGGCCATTTTGAGAACTGGCTAAATGAAATCACGTATCATCCAGATGAATCATATACAAAGCTGTCAATGTTATCGGACACTGAGCAAAAACAACTCCTAGAAGAATGGAATGATACGGACGTAGTTTATGGTCATGATTGTATGATTCATGAGCTATTTGAGCAGCAAGTTTCACGGACACCTGATGCAGTGGCGGTAGTTTATGAGGGTGGAAAGCTAACGTATCAAGAACTCGATGAAAAATCGAACCAATTGGCACATTTTCTACAAAAACGAGGTATCGGACCTGAATCATTAGTCGGTATATGTATTGAACGTTCTCCTGATATGATTATTGGTCTCTTTGGGATTTTGAAAGCAGGTGGGGCTTATGTCCCACTGGACCCAAGTTACCCCGAAAACCGCCTGAGATACATTTTGGAGAATTCACAAATTCAAGTGCTGTTAACAAAAGAGGCACTACAGGACTGGTTACCTAAAGATATTCAAGCAATTTGTTTAGACCGGGATCGAGTGATGATTTCTAAAGAGAGTAATTTAGCTCCAGTGAGTGGAGTAACAGCAAATAACTTAGCCTATATCATATACACTTCGGGTTCGACGGGAAATCCAAAGGGGGTAATGATTGAACATCATTCCGTTATAAACCGCCTACAGTGGATGCAGAAAAAATATCCATTGTCCGAGGAGGATACAATCCTACAAAAGACACCGTTTTCGTTTGATGTTTCTGTCTGGGAATTATTTTGGTGGTCATTTGTAGGAGCACGTGTTTGTTTACTTCCACCAGGAGGAGAGAAAGATCCTGCGGTGATTGAGGAGTATATTGAACGATATCGTGTGTCCACCATGCACTTTGTTCCGTCGATGTTATCTACCTTCTTAGATTATATGGAACTATATAATTCGAAAAGGGATCTATCGTCTTTAATTCAAGTTTTTACTAGTGGAGAAGCGTTAAATACTGAGCAGGTTCGCCGATTTAAGGGGATCTTTTACAATGTTCAGCAAATAAAGTTAATTAACTTGTATGGTCCTACTGAAGCGACTGTGGATGTGACTTATTACGATTGTGATTTAGAAAAAGAAGCAATGCTTATTCCGATTGGTCGTCCAATTGATAATACAGAGTTGTATGTGTTAGATCAATATCAACAAGTGGTCCCGATTGGTGTGGCAGGGGAACTTTACCTTGGAGGAGTAGGATTGGCACGTGGCTACTTCAATCGACCGGATTTAACTACTGAACGTTTTATTCCGCATCCTTTTAAGGACGGGGAACGATTATATCGAACGGGTGACTTGGTGAGATATATGAATGATCGTAATTTAGAATATATTGGAAGAATAGATAACCAAGTTAAAATTAGAGGATTCCGAATTGAATTGGGAGAAATTGAAGCAGCTTTACATGATCACTCATCTGTAAAAGAGGCAGTCGTCTTGGTGAAGGAAGATCGACCAGGAGATAAGCAGTTAGTAGCTTATGTAGTGGGTGAAGGGGATACTGGAGAGTGGCGTGAATATCTCAAGAAGCAATTACCACATTATATGGTTCCGGCATACTTTTTCCAAATTGAAGGTATGCCACTCACTCCAAATGGTAAAGTGAATCGGAAAGCATTATTGGAATTAGAAGAACAGTTCATAAGTGAAGATATTACTTCATCACGAACACCAGTGGAGGAGCTCATCGTTTCCGTTTGGAGCCAAGTGTTAGGAATAAAAAATATTAGTGTTCAGGATTCCTTTTTTGAAATTGGTGGTCATTCACTACTAGCTACTCAAGTAGTGTCACGTTTACAGGAAATTTTTCAAATCGAATTACCAGTACGTGAACTATTTGAATATACAACGGTCGAGTCACTAGCAAAGCGATTAGAACAGTTACGTAAAGGAGATAAAAAACGAGAGATTCCGCCACTAATACCGATGGAGCGAGGAGAAGCTATTCCACTATCTTATGCCCAACAACGTTTATGGTTTATTGATCAATTTACACCTAATAGTGCCCTTTACAATATGCCAATGGTATGCCGTCTTACAGGGAATTGGCTACTTGAAGCATTGGAAACGGGATGGAATCAACTAATAGAACGTCATGAATCACTGCGGACGGTCTTTCAAGAAGTGAACGGTCAACCCGTGCAGCAAATTGAACCGTATGCTTTTCAATCAATTCCGAAAACGGATTTAACTATGCTTTCTGCTGAAGACCGAGAAGAAGAAGTTAAACGTTTCATTCAACAAGAAACAGAAGTGCCATTTGATTTAACAGAGGGTCCATTAATCAGGACAAGTATTTTGCACGTGGGAGAGGAAGAATGGATACTTCTTTGTACTCTACATCATATCATTTCAGATGGATGGTCAATGGGAATACTACTTGAAGAATGGATGGCATTTTACGAGAAAGCAACGGATGGAAAGGTGGCAGAACTTGAATCATTACCGGTTCAATATGCCGACTTTGCTCAGTGGCAAAAAGGATGGCTGAAGGAGGAAGTGCTTGATCAACAACTTCAATATTGGAGGGAAGAATTGTCTGGGGAGCTTCCTGTACTCCAACTTCCTATGGATCGCCCGCGTCCCGCAATACAAACCCATCACGGGTCGACATACACTCTGGTTCTGCCAAGCATGCTACATGATAAATTGAATGAACTTAGCCGAAAAGAAGGGGCTACACTCTTCATGACGCTGTTGGCTGCATATCAAAGTTTTCTATCTCGTTATACGGGACAAGAAGATATTCTGGTCGGAAGCCCAATTGCGAATCGGAATTATAGAGAAATTGAAGGACTAATTGGTTTCTTCGTTAACACGCTGGTTTATCGAGCAAATTTGAGTGGTAGACCGACATTTCAAGATGTACTGTATCAGGTTCGTCAAAAGGCATTGAAGGCATATGAATATCAAAATATCCCATTTGAAAAAATTGTAGAAGTTGTGCAACCGGAGCGAAGTACAAGTCATTCACCAATCTTCCAGACTATGTTCATCTTGCAAAATATGAAACAAGAGTTACCAGTGTTATCTAGTAGAAGTATTGATATGATAGAAAGCTATAGTCCAATTGCAAAGTTTGATTTAAGTGTAATGGCAGCTGAGACGGAAGAGGGATTACTTTTTACTTTTGAGTACAATAAGGATTTATTCAATGCTACTACTATTGAACGGATGGCAGGACACTTTGAGAAATGGCTACATGAAGTTTCTCATCGCCCACAAAATCCGTTGCATGACCTGAGCATGCTATCAGAAACCGAGCGTACTTTGTTATTAGAAACATGGAATGACACTGTAATGGAAATGTCTCATCAGGGTCTTATTTGCGACAAATTTGAGGAGCAAGTAGCAAGGCGTCCTGATGCGATTGCGATAGTTGATCAAACAAAACAGTGGACTTATGGTGAACTGGATACACAAGCAAATCAGTTGGCAAATGTTTTACAGCGAAAGGGAGTAGCCCCAGAGTCAGTGGTAGGGGTTTATCTTCCGAGGTCAGCTGAGCTGATGGTAAGTTTACTAGGCGTTTTAAAAGCTGGTGGAGCTTATGTCGTTTTAGATCCGTTGTATCCAAAATCAAGGTTAGAATACATGATTGAAGATGCAGGAATTCAATTTGTAGTGACGGCGGAAGGACAAGAAGGACATTTCGCACACGTCGAAATGGTGAGGTTAGAAGAATTAACGGTGGAAAGCGTAATCGCACCTACACGTCAAATAAATCCAGAGAACTTAGCCTATATTGTTTATACCTCTGGTTCTACAGGAA
The DNA here is from genome assembly GCF_016483705.1 of Bacillus cereus group sp. N6. Classification (NCBI taxonomy): domain Bacteria; kingdom Bacillati; phylum Bacillota; class Bacilli; order Caryophanales; family Bacillaceae; genus Bacillus; species Bacillus cereus group sp. N6. Next base: position 107,385 of record NZ_JAEHBI010000006.1, on the reverse strand, counting down.
AACCGAAGGGTGTCATGGTTGAATATCGCTCATTAATGAATATGGTTTCTTGGCATCAAGAAGTTTATCGTATTTCAGCAGAGGATCGTGCGACTCAGATTGCAGGTGTTGCTTTTGATTCGGCTGTTCAGGAGATTTGGCCGTATCTAACTGCTGGTGCAGCACTCTACTTGTCAACAGAGGAACTGAGAATTAATCCAGAAGTACTAAGGGACTGGCTCATTGATTCACGAATAACAGCTAGCTTTGCACCTACGCCTATTCTGGAAAGACTCTTGAAATTATCTTGGCCAGATAAAACGGATCTTCGTTTTATCATTACTGGTGGGGATCAATTAACGCAGTATCCATCTAACGATATTCCTTTTGCGGTAATTAATCAGTATGGTCCATCGGAAAATACAGTCGTTACCACAGATTGTTATGTACCTGTAGGAGTGACAACAGGTACGCCATCGATTGGTCGACCGATTGCGAATACAGAAGTTTATGTATTAGATTCTCATCTTCAGCTAGTACCAATTGGTGTAATTGGAGATCTCTATATTGGAGGGAAGAGTCTTGCACGTGGATATGCTAATCGTCCGGATCTTACAAAGGAAAAATTTATTCCACATCCTTTCAAGTCAGGAGAACGTCTCTATTACACAGGAGACAAAGCAAGTTATCTTTCTGATGGTAATCTCCAGTTCCATGGACGTATAGATGACCAAGTGAAAATTCGTGGTTTCCGAATTGAATTGGGAGAAATAGAAGCTGTTTTGCAGGCGCATTCTTCTGTGAAAGAAGCAGTTGTATTGGTGCGAGAGGATAATCAAGGTGATAAGAGATTAGTAGCTTATGTAGTTGGTGAAGGAAGTGTCCATGAATGGCGAGAACATCTACAAACACATTTACCTAATTACATGGTTCCAACAAACTTTATTGAGATGGAATTTTTACCACTTACACCGAATGGAAAACTTGATTTGAAGGCATTGCCTATACTTAGTGAACAATCTGCTGAAAATACTGTATACCCAAGAACTCCGCTGGAAGAACTTATCGCTTCAGTGTGGAGTCAAGTGCTAGGAATAAGAGACATTGGTGTCCAGGATTCTTTCTTTGAGCTTGGTGGTCACTCTCTACTTGCTACACAAGTGGTCTCACGCTTACAGGAAGTCTTTCAAATCAAATTGCCAGTACGTGAACTGTTCGAATATTCAACGGTCGAGGCATTATCGAAACGAATAGATCAGTTACGTAAGGGGAGCGAAAAACGAGAAATTCCACCATTGGTGCCGATGGAACGCGGAAATAATATTCCGCTATCTTATGCCCAACAGCGCTTATGGTTTATTGATCAATTTGCACCTAATAGTGCACTTTATAATATGCCAATGGTATGCCGTCTTACAGGGAATTGGTTACCTGAGGCATTGGAGTTGGGATGGAATCAGTTGATAGAGCGTCATGAATCTTTGCGGACTGTATTTTATGAAGAGGATGGCCATCCTGTGCAGCAGATTCAACCGTACGTTTTCCGTCCGCTTCTGCAAATGGACTTAACTAAGCTTCCATTAGAGGAGCGAGAAAGAAAGTTGGATCAATGGATTCAAACTGAAGTCGAATCTCCATTTGATTTAGAACAAGGGCCATTATTCCGTGGGAAACTCATAAGAATTTCAGAAGAAGAATGGGTTCTTCTGTGTAATATGCATCATATTATCTCGGATGGGTGGTCGATGGAAATCTTGCTTCAAGAATGGATGGCATTTTATGAGAATGCGATTGGTGAAAAACAAGCAGAGCTGGAACCACTACCAGTTCAATATGCCGATTTTGCTCAGTGGCAAAGAGAATGGCTGAAAGATGAAGTACTATATCAACAACTTGCGTATTGGAAGGAAGAACTATCTGGTGAGTTACCAGTCTTAATGTTGCCAATGGATCGTCCGCGTCCGCCAGTGCAAACCCACCATGGATTAACTCATAATGTTTTGTTGTCACGCTCATTACTGGATAAATTAAACGAACTAAGTCGTCAAGAAGGGGCCACACTTTTCATGACCTTATTGGCATCGTATCAAAGTTTCCTTGCTCGTTATACGGGACAAACGGAAATTATTGTTGGCAGCCCAATTGCAAATCGAAATTATCGAGAAATTGAGGGGCTGATTGGTTTCTTTGTCAACACCTTGGTTTATCGAGCTGATTTAAGTAATGCACCGGCATTTCAAGAGTTGTTGTCTCAAGTGCGGATAAAAGCATTGAAGGCGTATGAGTATCAAGATGTTCCGTTTGAGAAAATTGTAGAGGTTATCCAACCTGAACGAAATACAAGCCATTCTCCAATTTTTCAAACCATGTTTACTTTGCAAAATACGGGACAAGAGCTACCAGAACTACATGGAAGAAATATAGAAGTAATGGAAAGTAACGCTCCAATCGCTAAGTTTGATTTAAGTTTAACTGCTGCAGAAGTGGAAGAGGGTTTATTACTTATTTTTGTTTATAGAACTGATTTATTTGACAGCTTAACTATTGAATCCATGGCTGAACATTTTGGGAACTGGTTGAATGTAATCGTGGAGAATCCTGATAAATCATTAGCTAAGTTGCCTATATTATCAGGATTACAGCAAAAACAGTTGGAAGAGTGGAATAATGATGCTGTAGCATATCCACAGGAAAGTACGATTCATCAGCTGTTTGAAGAGCAAGTAAATCGTACACCTGATGCGGTAGCGGTGGTAGATGAAAAACAGCAGTTAACGTATCGAGAGCTCAATGAAAAAGCTAATCAATTGGCCCACTATCTTCAGCGATGCGGAATTGGGAATGAATCATTGGTTGGACTTTGCTTTGAGCGTTCAGTTGAGATGATTGTTAGTATTATGGGGATTTGGAAGGCTGGAGCAGCCTATGTTCCATTAGACCCATCATATCCAGAAAGTCGCCTACGATATATTTTGGAGGACACTGGAATTCAAGTATTAGTTACGAACGAGTCATTGGAAGACTGGATACCTAAAGAAATCAAGATAGTTTGTCTAGATCGGGATCAAGCAATGATTTCACAAGAAAGCATTCTTTCACCAAAATGTGAAGTAACAGGAGAAAACTTAGCGTATGTTATCTATACTTCAGGATCAACGGGGAATCCAAAGGGTGTCTTGATACAGCATCATTCTGTACTAAACTTGTCGCATGGTTTACAAAAAGAGGTTTTCGAACATGAGATACCATCTAACATGCATGTCGGTTTAAATGCGTCAATTGCCTTTGATGCATCTATTCAGCAATTACAAATGCTGCTTTATGGTTCAAGTTTGTATATTATTCCGAATGAAGTACGAAGTGATCCGGAGCAGTTTGTAGCTTATATTAGGGAGAACAAGTTAGAAACCTTTGATATAACACCTTCATTGCTTCAATTACTTATAGATGTCGGATTGTTAGAAACGTGCGATGGCGTTCATGTTCCAAGTAAGGTACTGGTTGGTGGTGAAGCGATTATGCCGTCATTATGGGAACAGCTAGTAGAGACTGATAAAATACAGTTTTATAATGTATATGGTCCTACAGAATGTACGGTTGATGCAACATGCTATCATATCAAAAAAGATAGTAAGAGAGTAACAATTGGGCGTCCATTGCCTAACATCCAAACTTATGTATTAGATAGAAATAGGTTGCCAGTTCCAGTTGGTGTGATGGGGGAACTTTATATCGGAGGAGCAGGTCTAGCAAGGGGGTACTTGAATCGTCCAGAGTTAACATCCGAACGATTTATTTCTCATCCATTCAAAGAAGGCGAGAGGTTATATAGAACGGGTGATCTGGTGAGATATCTTCCTGATGGTAATATAGACTACTTAGGAAGAATGGATAATCAAGTGAAGATTAGAGGATTTCGAATTGAACTTGGAGAGATTGAGTCGACTTTACAAGAGCATGACTTGGTAAAAGAGGCAGTTGTAATGGTTAGGGAAAATCAGTCGGGAGATAAGAGGCTGGTAGCTTATGTAGTGGGCGAAGGCAGTTTAGAAGAATGGCGAGAGTATCTTAAAACAAAACTGCCAATCCATATGATACCTTCCTACTTTGTCGAAATGAAAGAATTACCGCTAACCATAAATGGAAAGATTGATCGGAAATCGTTACCTATACCAGATTATCAAGGAACACAAGAAGGATACGTGGCCCCAAGAAATGAACGTGAACATAAGCTTTCTATCATTTGGGAACGTGTGCTAGGTTCAAAACGTATTGGTATGAATGATAACTTCTTTGAAATTGGTGGAGATTCAATTCTTAGCATTCAGATTGTCTCGCGCGCGAAGCAAGCTGGTTTACAATTGACTCCAAAACAAATATTTGAACACCAAACGATTGCTGAGTTGGCGCAAGTAGTCAAAGAAGAACAAGGTGTACAAGCTGAACAAGGAATTATAACTGGAGAGACGATACTTACACCTATTCAGCAAAGGTTTTTTGCACAAAATCATCCTAACCCACATCATTGGAATCAATCCATGTTCTTTAGAACGAAAGAGAAATTGGACATAGGATCACTGGAAAAGGCGGCAGGTAACCTTCTACTTCATCATGATGCTCTGCGTTTAAGATATGAACGTTTACCTAATGGGGTTTGGAAACAGTGGAATGAAGGAATAGAAGAACAATTGATGCTTACTGTCATTTCATTAGACGAAGTGCCGGAAGCTGATTGGCATCAGGTTATTCAAAAAGAGATTAATGTTGCACAAGAAAGTTTGAATTTACATGATGGTCCGCTAATGAGAATGGTGTATTTTGATGAAGGTGAGCACGCTGGCCGATTATTTTGGACAATTCATCATTTAGCCGTGGATGGTGTTTCTTGGCGGATTTTATTGGAAGATTTGCAAACAGCATATACGCAAGTAGTCCAAGGGCAGAAAGTTCAATTACCTATGAAAAGTACATCTTTTAAAGAATGGTCGGAGAAATTACATCATTACGCTGAAACTGGACTATCAAAAGAAGTGCTACATTACTGGGAGCAGCAGGCTGAACAAGACGTAGTTATACTGCCAGTAGATGGTACTATAAGTAATCCAGTAAGCGCAGTAACTGAGGAAATTACTGTGGTGTTAAACGAGAATGAGACCCGTATGTTATTGCAAGAGACTTTAAGCACTCACCGTGTCCAAATCAATGAAGTATTATTAGCAGCATTGGTACAAGCTACAGCAGCATGTACGAGGCAGCCGATATTGAGCGTAGATTTAGAGGGACATGGTCGAGAAGAGATTATTGAAGATGTTGATTTATCGAGAACCGTGGGATGGTTTACAAGTATTTACCCAGTTCATTTAAATATTACTAATGCTAATACGCCAATTGCAGCATTAAAAGCAGTTAAAGAACAAGTTCGTAAAATTCCTAATAAGGGTGTTGATTATGGGGTGTTGCGTTACATGAACGCAACAATGTGTGAGCAATTAAGCTCCCAATATACACCGTCTATTAGTTTTAACTATCTTGGACAATTTGACCAAATGTTTTCTAGCGATGCAATGTTTATTCCGGAGAACGAATTTAAGCGTTTAGATCATGCAGCCGGTTCCAAGCGATCGCATGTAATTGATGTAATTGGGGTTGTAACGGATGGAAAACTTCAGTTCACTTGGGTATACAATGTTGGACAATTTGCCAAATCAACGATTCAAAGTATTGCACAGAATATGCTATATCAACTGAGTACATTGATTCAATCTTCAGATAGAGAATCTGCACTGACCATTTCGGATTTTGCAATGGCTAATCTTAGCCAAGAAGGTTTGACAAATGTACTAAACAAAATGCATCGTGGAAAGAATAATCAGATTACTGATTTATATCCACTATCACCTTTGCAAAAAGGTATGATTTTCCACACATTGCATGACCAAGGGGATGAACATGTTGCACCGTATATAGTGCAATTGAGTTTTATGATTCGAGGAAAAATGAATATTCCTATTTTTGAGCAGGCATGGAAATCTGTAATTCAGCGGCATGAAATTTTTCGTACAGCATTTGTATGGGATGAAATTGAAGAACCAGTACAAGTGGTGTATGAAAATATCCCATTTAAAGTGAACAAAGAAGACTGGCGTACAATGACAAGTGAAGAGATAGAGGAAAAAAGAAAAGACTTTTTGGCATTAGATCGAAAACAAGCCTTCCAATTTGATGAAGCACCATTGATGCGGGTAACAGTCATTCAAGAAGGTGAGGAAGAATATCGGATTGTTTGGACGCATCACCATATTTTACTGGATGGATGGAGTTTACCATTAGTCTTTAATGAATTACTTACAGTCTATCAGAAGAGCATGAATGGAGAAGCTGTGAAGTTACCTAAGTCCTCATCATATAAGAAATATATCCAATGGTTAAGAGAGCAAGATAAGGAGCAGGCAGAACAATTCTGGAGAGAAAAGTTAAAAGGTTTTACTGCACCAACTTTGCTGGGCTTAGAAAGTAAAGAGGAAGAAAAAGGTTATACAGAGAAGGTTACGTATTTATCAGAAGAGCAGACTCAAGCGTTACAAGGATGTGCGAAACGCAATAAACTTACTTTGAGTACAGTAATTCAAGGTGCATGGGCATATCTCATGAGCCGATATAGTGGAGAAAATGATATTGTTTTTGGTGTAACAAGCTCAGGGCGTTCTACGGAGATTATTGATGTTGAAAACATCGTAGGTCCTTTCATTACAACGTCACCGACGCGAATTCAATTGATGGATGATATAAAATTAATAGATTGGTTGCAGAAGATACAAGAGGAAGAGATAGAAAGAAGACAATATGAGTATGCTTCTTTGACAGAGATTCAGGGGTGGAGTGAAGTTCCTAGAGGAATACCGCTGTTCAATAGTTTATATGTGTTTGAAAATTATCCAGTGAAAGAGGAGTCTTCAGAAAATCTGGAAATTGGTGAATTGAAAGGGGTAGAACAAACCCACTACCCATTAGGATTGGCTGTAGTTCCAGGAATCCAGTTATCGTTAAAGTTAATGTATGACCGTAGTAAGTTTAATAGAGTAACCATTGAACGAATGCTGGGTCATTTACACAAAGTGTTAATGCAAATGCTCAAAAACATTGATCAAAATCTATCGGAGCTAGTATATATTACGGAAGCTGAACAAAGAAGGCTATTGGAAGAATGGAATAATAATTCCATATCCTATCCACGTGAGAATGTAATTCATCAACTATTCGAAGAGCAAGTAAATCGTACACCTGACGCGGTGGCAGTGGTAGATGAAAAACAGCAACTAACGTATCGAGAGCTGAATGAAAGAGCTAATCAATTAGCCCATCATTTACAGAAATGTGGAATTGGGACAGAGTCATTAGTTGGCCTCTGCTTTGATCGATCAGTTGAGATGGTGGTTGGTCTAATGGGAATTTGGAAGGCCGGAGCAGCCTATGTTCCATTGGATCCATCGAATCCGGAAAGCCGCCTGCAATATATTTTACAAGACACGGGAATTAAAGTGTTAGTTACAAATGAGGTATTACTAGGATGGATACCTAAAGACATCAAGACAGTTTGCCTAGATAGGGACCAAGCAATGCTTTCTCAAGAAAGCAAACTTTCACCAATATGTGAGGTAACAGGGGAAAACTTAGCGTATGTTATCTATACTTCTGGTTCGACAGGGAATCCAAAGGGGGCTTTAGTACAGCACCATTCTGTAATAAACCTATCCTATGGTTTACAAAAAGAAGTTTTCTCACATGAGATACCTAGTAATATGCGCGTCGGTTTGAATGCGTCAATTGCCTTTGATGTATCTATTCAGCAATTACAAATGTTGCTTTATGGTTCAAGTTTATATATTATCCCAAGTGAAGTTCGCACTAATCCGGAACAATTTGTGTCCTATATTAGGGAGAATAAATTGGAAATGTTTGATATGACACCTTCATTACTTCAATTACTTATAGATGGAGGATTGCTAGAAATAAGTGCTGATGTTCATGTACCAAGTAAGATATTAGTCGGTGGTGAAGCAATCATGCCGTCATTATGGGAACAGCTAGTAGAGACCGGAAAAATTGATTTTTATAACGTATACGGTCCTACAGAATGTACAGTTGATGCAACGTGTTATCATATTCAAACAGATAGTAAGAGAGTTACAATTGGACGTCCGTTGCCGAACGTTCAAACTTATGTATTGGATAAAAATTTGTTACCTGTTCCAGTTGGTGTAACAGGTGAGCTATATATTGGTGGTGCAGGTATAGCGAGAGGATACTTGAATCGCCCAGAATTAACAGCAGAGCGATTTATCCGTCATCCATTTAATGAAGAAGAGCGTTTATATCGTACGGGAGATTTGGTTCGTTATTTACCTGATGGTAATTTAGATTACTTGAGAAGAATTGATAATCAAGTGAAAATTAGGGGCTTTCGTATTGAACTTGAAGAGATTGAAGCGAATCTAGAGAGGCATCCATTGGTAAAAGAAGCAGTAGTTTTGGTAACAGAGGATAAATTAGGAGAGCAGAGATTGGTTGCTTATGTAGTTGGAGATGGTAGTATGCATGATTGGCGTGAATATCTCAAGAGACAAGTACCGAATTATATGGTTCCTGCACACTTTATTAAGGTAGACGAGATTCCTCTTACAACGAATGGAAAAGTTGATCGAAAGGCATTGAACAATTTAACTATTCAAAGAGAAAATAACTTCTCTACACCAATCATTCCAAGGGATGAAATTGAATATCAGTTGATTAAAATCTGGCAGGATGTCTTACAGATAGAAGATGTCTATGTAAATGATGATTTCTTTAATAGAGGAGGACACTCTCTCCTTGTAATTAAATTATTTTCAAAAATTAGGGAGAAGTTTGGAAAAGAAATTAAGGTGTCTACATTGATTAAGAATCCAACAGTGGAAGGAATCGCATGCCTTATTCGTGATAAGCATGATATGACGAAATCAGTAGCAGCGCTAGTTCCACTACAAGAATCAGAAAAAAGACCTTTCTTCTGCGTTCATCCGTTTATGGGGAATGTATTCTGTTACATTCAACTAGCAAGATTACTTAAGAACCATTGTTCATTTTACGGTTTACAGAATCCTCTTATAGAAAAGGGAGAAATTGACGAGTTGACCTTGCCGGAACTAATTCAACTTTACATTGAAGAAATAAAACATGTTCAGCCAGAAGGCCCATATCGTCTTGGAGGATGGTCTTTAGGCGGTGCAATTGCTTATGAAATCGCAACTGTACTAAGGAGTCAAGGAGAGGAAGTTGAGCTGTTGATACTAATGGATACTAAAGTACCTTCAGAGCAGGATTATAAAACAAGCGAGGATATGCTCTCATATATATATGAACATTTCATTCCTAGAGATCTTACTGAGCAGGAAGGAGACCTTGTCCATAAACAAGACATGTTTGTGGAGCGATTAATTATGGAAGGAGTACTCCCACCTGATGCAAATCTTATCAATTTGAAGCAAGTTATTAATGCTCATAGGAAATGCCTGAATATAATGGCAGAGCATGATTTAATACCATACTCTGGAGAAGTTCTCTACTTTAGTGCTGAGGAAGGAAAAGAGTTGTTTACAGATTGGGGACCTTTATTAAAAGGAAGAGTAAATAAGTATTCAGTCCCTGGATCACATGAAGAAATAGTAGATTCACCTGCAGTTGAAAAAATAGCTATGTATCTACTAAATGAATTTGAAGGAATAAAAGAGAAATCCATTTTATTAACGGAAAAGTAGAGAGTATAAAAGATGCAACGCAATGAACGAAAAGGGCAGCCCAATACCTGCATATCAAGTGTAGGGAATAATGAATATATTAAGAGCATTACTTTTTAAGGGGATAATGTAAAAAGAAATTGGTAGAGACATAGAAATCTTAATGAGTTACCCATAGTAAGATGTAAATGCTCTGAAATCTTTGTAATAGAAGCGAATACCTGATGATATTACTGAGGAAAGGTGCATATTTTCATTGATATGTAAATATGCACCTTTCCTATTGTATATGCAATTTAATAAAGTGAATTTGAATTTCTGTAACGTTCATATATGAAGTAATTCTTAAAAAAAGGAAGTGATTTATCATACAAATTCAAGCTGTGAAAATACCAAAGAATATTGAAAGTCATTTGTTTAAGCAACTTAGTAACTTAGTTTCAAATGAGAAGAAAGAACGAATGAAGCGTTTATTAAATTCATGCGACATTAATAGGACCCTGATAGGAGATTTACTAATCCGATCTCTAATCTGCCAAAAGTATAAAATTAATAATGAAGAAATTAGATTTATATATAATGAGTATGGAAAACCTTTTGTTGAAAATTTTTCTGACTTTCATTTTAATTTGTCACATTCAGGAGAATGGGTGGTTTGTACTACTGCTAATTTTCATGTGGGTATTGATATAGAAAAAGTTTCAGAAATAGAGGCTTTTAAATTAGCACATGAATTTTTTTCAGAGGAAGAATTTTATGAAATATCTAATATGAATTCTGATGAACAAATTAATTATTTTTATGATTTATGGACATTAAAAGAAAGTTATATAAAAACGATTGGAAAAGGGCTTTATACCCCGTTAAATTCATTCTCTATAAAAAAAGAGTCACGAACTTTAATTACATACAAGAATATACCTAAAAACTTTTACTTTAAACAATATAACATTGATCCAAATTATAAGATATCTGCTTGTGCAACAAGGAATGAATTTCCGCAAGAGATAATAATTAAAGACATTTATACAATTTGCCAAAATATATACAAATTTGAAAGTAAGGAGAAAATCAATGCAAAAGACTAAACTTTTTTGCTTTCCACATGCTGGGGGATCTGCGTTTAGTTACGCAAAATGGAAAAATTACTTTAATCCATATATTGAGGTAGTCCCGATAGAGTTAGCTGGTAGAGGATATAGAATTGAAGAAAGTTTGCACCAAAGTATGGAAGAGGTGGTGAATGATGTCTATAATAATATCGTTATGCAGATAGATGATTCGCCATATATTTTATTTGGGCATAGTATGGGAAGTTTGATTGCCTATGAAGTAGCTAGAAAAATACAAGATTCTAAAAATGTATTGCCTAAATTTCTTGTTTTGTCCGGTAGAAATCATCCAAATAGTAAAATAAAAAATATTCGACATAATCTTTCTAATGAACAATTTAAAAGAGAAGTTATTGCAATGGGAGGTACACCATCTGGGGTACTTGAATCAGAAGAATTAATAGAGATTTTTCTACCTATTCTAAGAGCAGATTTTAAAATTGTCGAGACATATATTCATGACAATAATACACAACCATGTGATATTGATTTTCTTATATTTAATGCGGAAAAGGATGAGTTTACTACATATGATCAAGTAATAAAATGGAAGCAATACACAAGTAAAACGTGTACTTTTCATTCTTTTGAAGGTAATCATTTCTTTCTAGATGAAAATATTGAAGAAATAGCAAATAGTATTATAAGAAAGTTAGATTCTAAAAGATTATCAAATAGTTTTTAGAGATTTTCTAACTATACTCATGGCTAAGAAACAAAAATATTAAAGATGAAAAATACAGGCATTGCTGAAATACCTTTGAACAAAGGCAGGGCAGTTTAAACGAACTGTTTAAAGGTAGGTGTTGATGGAATTTTAAGTAAAATATATGAAGTAACTTTAGTTTAAGTTGACTTTACCTGAAGGTGAAGCTTTCTTTCTTCATCAGACAGTCGTTGGATAACTGATGAGTTAATCGATGCAAGTAGCGGATCTTGCTTATAATGCTAATTGTAAGTACTATGTACTTTAAAAGCCCAAATCATCAGGTTAAGAAAAATAAATCTATCATTTTCTACTGTAGAATCCTTACTATAAGGATTCTATTTTTGTATCAAAAATCTATAAAGATAATATCGACGAAAACGAATTAAAAGGTATTTTAAATGAATTTTTTAAAACAACACTAATACTTATAACGTTCGCTAAATATATTCGCTCCTTATGTTTGCAAGAAGCTTACAAACTTTCCTCTTCCAATGCAACTTAAGCGTAAATGAAATTTTTTGTAAATGTGGAACAATCTCATTACTTACACTGTCTATTAAGCGTTACAACATTTTTTATTTAATAAATCAAGAAAGGAATAAATATTTTTAACAAAGGGAGAAGATTGAATTGAAAAAATTATGGATGCTGGTTTTCTTTTGTTTTGCAGTTATGTTGGTAGGGTGTAATAAAAACGAACCGCCAAAACAAACATTTGAAGAATATATCAATTTATGGAATGATAAAAAATTTGCAAATATGTATGATCATTTATCAGAGCGTGCCAAAAAAACGATTTCTAAAAAGGATTTCACAGAGAAATATCAAAAAATCTATGAGGGTATTGGAGTTAAGAATTTAAAAATTAAAACGAAAGGAGAGAATGCTAAAGATAAAGAGCTTTTTCTTTTTGAAGTTAAGATGGATACGGATGGAGGAACAGTTTCATTTATCCATGAAGCAAAACTCGTGAAAGAAAAGGAATCTTGGAAAATAGATTGGACACCAGATTTCATTTTTCCAGCTATGAAAAAAGATTACAAAGTACGTATGCAAATAGAACAAGGAAAACGCGGAGAAATATATGATCGAAATGGGAAAGCTCTTGCAACGAATGGGAAAGCGACTGAGGTTGGAATTATTCCAGAGAAACTAGGCGAAACGGCAGCGCAAACAAAAGAAATAGTAGCACAATTACTTGATATGTCTATAGAAGAGGTCGATCAGAAGCTTACAGCGAAATGGATAAAACCAGACTCCTTTGTACCAATTGGTATTTTAAAAGAGGGAACTAGACAGAATGATTATATTGAATTAGAAGGAGTTTCATCTCGCCCAGTAAATGTTCGGACGTATCCATTAGGAGAAGCGGCGGCACACTTAACTGGTTATATAGGAAAGGTGAATGCAGAGGAGTTAAAATCGCTTCAAAAAAAAGGTTATCAAGCAGATGATTTAGTAGGAAAGACAGGTTTAGAGAAAGTACTAGAGAATACATTGCGTGGTGAAAAAGGTGGACGCGTATTTATAGAAGATGAGAATGGAAAAGAGATTAAAAATGTAGCAAAAAAAGAATCAAAAGAAGGAGAAAACGTTACGTTAACAATTGATGCTGCAATTCAAGAAAAAATCTTTAATGAGATGAAAAATGAAGCAGGATCTAGTGCAGCGGTCAATCCTAAAACAGGTGAAACTATTGCACTTGTAAGTAGCCCTGCTTATAATCCAAATACAATAGTTAGAGGAGCATCAAAAGCCCAACGAGAAGCATGGAATAACGACTCGAAACTACCAATGATGAATCGTTTCACACAAGCATTTGTACCAGGTTCCGTATTTAAAACGATTACTGGTGCAATTGGTTTGGAAACAAACACTATAAACCCGAAGGAAGAATTTAAAATTCAAGGATTAAAGTGGGCAAAAGATTCATCTTGGGGAAATTATTATATAACACGTGTGAAGGAAGCTAGTCCAATTGATTTTGATAAGGCAATGAAGTACTCTGATAATATTTATTTTGCTCAACAAGCTTTGAAAATGGGAAAAGATCAGTATGTAAATGAATTTAAGAAATACGGATTTCATGAAAAATTACCAATCGAATACGAATTTCCTATTTCAATCATTGCAAGAGATGGGATAAAAAATGATATTCAACTAGCAGACACGGGATATGGACAAGGACAAGTATTAATGACACCACTTCATTTAGCATTAACATATGCACCGATTGTGAATGAAGGGAATATTCCGTCGCCACATCTTTTAAAAGAAGCAAAAGTAGCGGGGAATTGGAAAGAAAATGTGGTTTCTAAAAAGAATCAAGAGATATTAAAGAGCGCATTAATAAAAGTCATCAATGACCCTGATGGCGCGGGGAGAATTGCTAAGGTTGATGCTATAACTCTTGCTGGTAAAACCGGTACAGCAGAACTGAAGGAGTCGAAAGAAGCAGACGGAAAAGAACTTGGATGGTTTGCAGCTTTTGATGCAAATGCGCCCGACATGATCATTACCATGATGATCGAAGATGTAAAAGGAAGAGGGGGGAGTAACGTTCCAGGGGAAAAAGTAAAACATGTTTTTCAGAAAAAATAAGTAACTATAAGGTGAAATCTTTTACTACATTCATTGTTTGCTTAACACGAAGGTATAAATTGAGCGATACAAAGAACAATTAAGTTTTGAAAAAGCATTCTCCGTAATCGAGAATGCTTTTTTGTTGTGGCTGAATAAAGATGATAACTTATCTTTGTTTTCATTTTTGAAAGGTTGGTATTGCTAATAGTAAATAGAAGAGTAAAACAAATTGAAAGGGACAAGTGATGGGAATTTTAAACTTTAACAAAACAGTTATTTAGTAAAGCATAAATAGAGCACACAAATAAGTATGCTCTAAGAAAAAAGGTGATACAAGTGGAGTGTTGCGTGAAATGCACAAATAATAATCAGATTTTTTATGAGTGTATTTTTAACATTGTATGCTTTACTTGTTTTTAGGAGCCTGTCATGTAAAAGAATGTATAGATAATTATTTTATGAAAGTAATCGCACACCTTTACATTTTTAGGAGGATTTTTCTATCAAAAAAAGATAAACAATGGAACAAATGAAACTTGTATCTTGTCTATATATTGAAACCATAATAAAAGTGAGGGTAGTTTTATCTTTATTCAAATAAGTTCGAGGTGTGGAAATGGAAGAGACGTTTATTGAAAAGTGTATTCATGATGAGCTTGACTATGTTATAAAAGACTATTGGCAAGATGTATGGAATTATTCATTTATTATTACGAAAGATCCACACTTATCAGATGATATCACGCAAGATGTGTTTATAAAGGTATTTAAAAATTGGAATTCATTTCGAAAGGAGTCATCTATTAAAACGTGGATATTAAAAATTACAAGAAATACAGCAATAAACTATTTGAAATCCTCCTATTTTAAAAGGATATCATTAGTAGGTTTTTTTAGTGACGATAAGCAATCTCCATCGGCAGAACGAGAGTTTTTCAAGCAAGAGGAAATGAATGAAGTGTGGGATGTTGTTTTAAAACTACCTAAAAAACACCGTGAAATAATAATTTTAGACGCGAAATATGAATTATCTTATGAAGAAATGGCTGAAACACTGGGAGTATCCATTGGAACTGTTAAATCTAGATTAAGCCGAGCGAGAAGTAAGGTTTCAAAATTAATAGGGGAGGGTAGTAGTGATGAACAATAAAAAAAATCCTGACTGGTATAGTAAATTAAAAAAAGGTCCAATGGAGAATCGTAAAGATGAAGAAGAATTTATTTTTAAAATAAAGCAGTCTATATATGAAAATAATGAAGTGAATTCTGTAAAACATAAAAGACCGTTTCGTAAAAAAGCTCTGCCAATTATAGTTGTTTTTGTTTGTACAATGTTATTTGTTATCGTTCAACAACCATGGCTTGATGATAATAAATCACCGGTCCAAAGTAGTACACAAATTAAGCCTAAAACTAAAGATGAGTCTGCTCAAGATCCAACATTAAAACAATTTATGAATGAATTATATCAAAGTACAAATTCAAAAAATGAAAATGACTTGTATAGAGCGTTAAATGATGAAGTTCTATTTAAAGGGAAGAGTTATAAGAAGGATGAATTGAAATTTGATGAAGATATTTTTCATGAGTTGCAAGTTGCTCTTACCATGGGGGGAGAATTTACAAATGATACAAAGCAAGCATACAAAGTACCAAGTGGATTGACAGAAAGTAACGAACCAAAGCAAGCGCATTATATATATGCAACTGTTACTGGAAATAAAACGAGAATTTTAGCTGAACCAAAGCGAGAATCACAAGTTTTATATGAAGTATCTAATGAAATGGTAAAAGCTTGGATTCCAGAAAAAGTGCAGAATAATGGATATATAAAAGTATCGACAATTAGCGGTAATACTGGATATGTACAAAAAGAGTATGTTTTAACTGATATTAAATATTCTTTCATGTTCGAAAAGGATCATGAAGGTAAATGGAAAATAACGAATATAGATTCTATATGGTAAAGAGGAAGGTTCACTTTAATGAACCTTCCTCTATGTTTTTATTCTCTTATTGAAGAGTATTCCAGTACTCTAAAATTTCTGATGTAACGAGAGCAGCAATGTTTTTTTCTGAATTACTACCAGGAATAACGACAGAAACGGCAATTTGTGGATCTTCGGTAGGAGCATATGCAATGAAAAGAGAATGGTTTATCATTCTTTCTTGCTCATTCGGAGCACCTGTTATGCCTGTTTTACCTGCGACATGAAAGGGTAAGTTTTTAATTTCCTCTATATTTTGGCTCATCCCACCTTGCACGACACTCCAAAATTTCACCGGGTAACGATTTGAACTTTCTAAAATTGGTTTAAACTTTTTTGTTTCCTTACCATTTTGATCAATAATAGCACTTACGATTTGAGGTTTATATTTATCACCTTTACTTGCTAAAGTTGCTGCATATTGAGCAAGTTGAAGAGGAGTGTGTACTTCATTTCCTCCCCAAGAGGCATTTAATAAGGCGGAGATACCATTTTCAAACTTGTTTGTTGGATGAAATTCATATTGTCCGTCTTCTTCAAAAGGTAAATCAATCCCAGTTTTAGAACGAAGGCCGAATTGCTTTAAATACTCTGTCCATATATGTGCAACTTTTTCTATATTCCCATTATTTTGGTTGAATAAGGGTAGAGCTACTTTTGCTGTCATAAATGTGTTAGATGAATTAATGATAGCCTGCCTCGGTGTAATCTCACCTGTTGGCGTTCCAGGTGCATTCGTAATGTTATTTTGATTATCATATTGAAAAGTACCTTTATCTAAATAAGTATCTTCAGGTTGAAAAAGCTTTTCGTTTAATCCAATTAAAATAGTAAGTGGCTTTATAGTTGAGGCCATATTTACATAAGATTCACCATACTTTAATTTTTGAATTGCTTTATTTTGCGAAAGTGATTTGATGTTTTCTTTTTTAGATGATACTTGTTCATATAATGTATTTGGATCAAACACTGCTGAGTTGGCCATAGTTAAAATTGCGCCAGTTTTCACATCGGTTAGCACAACATAACCAGCATTAACATCAGTTATTTTCTTGATTTGAGATCTTAATGCTTCCTCTGTTTTTTGCTGCAACTTAGAGTCTAAAGCTAGCCAGATATCTTTTCCTTTTTGTACTTTTTGAATGTTCCATAAGAACTTTTTATTATTCATTTTAAAAATAAGAGTTTTTCCGGGTTTTCCTTTTAAATCATTTTCATATTGCAGCTCAATCCCACTTTTTCCAACGGGTACATTAAGGTCATTTTCTATATACCCAATTACCTGTGAACCAATTTCACGTTTAGGATAATATCGAATCACTTCATCTTTGATTATTACATTATTGGGTTTGTTTTTGTTTATGAATGCAAGTTCATTCTCAGTTATGTCAGAGTATAACGGTATATCATTCATAGTCTGCTTTTTACAAGATTGTTGTAATTGAGATTTTATGTCCTCTGTAGAAATGTCATGTTGAAATTCGCTTGAAAATTGATTGAAAAAAGCTAATGTGTTTGCTGTATCTTGTTTCGATAGCTTCTCATCATTAAAAGTGCAATATAAAGACTTAACTTTCTTATTTGTAGCTAGTATTACACCATTTCGATCAAGTATTTGTCCTCTTTCGGCCGAAGAAGTTTCGATAGTAATTGAAAAGAAATGGCTTTTTAACAAAATTATTAATATCAAACCTACAATAGAAAGAATCGCTATAAATCTCCATCTTTTTATTTTTGTATGTAACATAAAACCCTCCCTTTTTAGCTTATTTCATCTTATAGTTAATTATTTTTTTTGTAAATGTGGAACAACTTTATTATATAGATTGTCTATTAAGTATTACAGCATGAAGAAAGGAATAATCAGTATGAAAAGTTTTTAGCAAATCTATGTGTAAGTTTTATATGGGCCAGTATATAGTTTAGCATTTCTAATGCTAGCGACAAAAAATAGAGAGAAAATAGGAAAGGAGAGTTATGAATTACGTAGCTAAACGAAAAGGTATGAATGCTAACAAGGATTTAGCAAAAAGTCGAAACGATATTTATAACCGGCCATCGGTATGTAACATATAAGGAATTAAATGGAGGATTTATGGGGAATCAAAAAGGAAAGAACAAGACGTATATATCTATTCGATTAAATATAATGTTCCTTTGCATATTTTTACTATTCTCAGCTATTATTGTTCAGCTAGGAAAGGTGCAAATCGTAGAGGGAGAGGCTTATAAGAATCAAATAGAAAGCAGTCAAAATGCAACAACTAGCATTCCAGTTCCACGTGGACAAATACTAGATCGAGAAGGGAAAACAGTTGTTAATAATAAATCTCTTCGTACGATTACGTATACAAAGGTAAAGGGAATTACTAGTGAAGATATTTTAAAAACAGCAACAGACTTAGCGAAAGTGCTTGAAATGTCTGAACAAGATATAAATAAATTAACAGATATCGATAAAAAAGATTTTTGGATGCAGTTGAATACGAAACGTGCGGAGACAATGATTACTAAAAAAGATATAAAAAAGTTAAAAGATAAGGGAATAGAGGGAAAAGAGTTAGATAAAAAAATAGAAGACTTAAGACGAAGTCGTGTTACAGAATTAGAATTGGCAGAATTAACAGCACAAGATTTAAAGGTGTTAGCTATTAAAAGCAAAATGAGTTCAGGTTATCAACTAACACCACAAATTATAAAAAAAGATGTAACAGATCAAGAGTATGCGCGAATAAGTGAAAACCTTGCTGAGTTTCCAGGAGTAGATGCAACAGTTGATTGGGAACGTAATTATGTAAATGGTAATTTATTTCGTTCCGTGTTAGGTAATATTACGAGTAGTGAAGAAGGATTACCGAAAGAAAACTTAGATTCTTATTTGGTACGTGGATATAACCGAAATGATCGTGTAGGAAAAAGTTATATTGAACAACGATATGAAGATGTCTTGCACGGTGCAAAAGAAGAAGTGAAAAACATTACTGATAAATCAGGAAACATTATAAACACAGAAATAATCTCTAAAGGAAAAAGTGGTAATAGTTTAACATTAACGATTGATATGGAATTACAAAAGAAAGTGGAAGAAAGTATAGAGAAAAATTTGAGAGCGTTTAAGAGTTCAGAGCCACTGTTGGACCGAGCTTTTGTCGTCATGACGAATCCAAATAACGGACAGATTCTATCTATGGCAGGCAAAAAGATTGTAGAAAAAGAAGGGAAATTAGAGATTGAGGATTTGGCATTAGGTAACATGACAACTTCGTATGAGCTAGGGTCAGCTGTAAAAGGTGCAACTTTATTAACTGGATATGAGACAGGGGCAATACAGCCAGGAGATCAATTTTATGATGCACCCATGAAATTTAAAGGTACACAAGCTAAGAAATCGTGGAATGTATCCGGATTTGGTAATATTAATGATTTACGAGCGCTACAAGTATCTTCGAATGTATACATGTTCCAGACAGCTTTAAAAATTGCGGGAGTTAATTACGTACCAAATGGTTCGTTGGATATAAAACAAGGAGCATTTGATACGATGCGCTATTATTTTAAACAATTTGGATTAGGAGTTCCAACAGGTATTGATTTACCGAATGAAATAATTGGACAAACTAGAAAAGTAGATAGTCAGCCTGGGTTTTTACTAGATTTTTCTATCGGGCAGTATGATACGTATACACCGTTGCAATTGGCGCAATATATTTCAACGATTGCTAATGGCGGTTATAGAATGCAACCTCAAATTGTACAAGAAATACGAGAGCAATCAATAAAAGAAGAAGAGGTTGGCAAAGTTATACGCTCTATAGAGCCTGTCGTATTAAATCGAATTGATATGAAGACAGAACATATTGATCGGATAAAAGAAGGGTTTAGATGGGTATTCCAAGAAGGTGATGGAACTGGCGTGAAGTATTTCAAAAACGCGCCATATAAACCAGCAGGAAAGACAGGGACAGCTCAAACTGTATATGGTGGAGATGATCCAATTGGTAGAAATGCAAAAGGAGAACGTATGGAATGCTACAACTTAACGTTAGTTGGATATGCTCCATATGATAATCCAGAAGTAGCATTTTCTGTAGTAGTTCCATGGCTTCATAACGATAAAAGTGGAATTAATTCTATAATTGGAAAAGAAGTTTTAGATGTATACTTTGATTTGAAAAAGCAGCGTATAAATGGTGAAGTTGCTGGTATAGATGCTTCGAATCAAAACGAGTAAAATTTGTGCACTTTTCTCAGGTGAAGAGCCCTTGTTTATATAAAGGCACTAATAAGTAAAAAGATGAGATGTGAAATAAGCGATAGTGACGATCATAGTTGCTATCACTTATTTTGTTAATAACTCTGATACTAGTTATAAAGTTTTTTAAGTTTATGGAACAGATTTGTTTCGGTGATTGTCTATTATGTGTACGTATAAAAAGGTATTAAGAATTTGAAAGGAATGATGATCTTGAAAAACAAGAGGATGCTAAAAATAGGTGTATGCGTTGGTATATTAGGTTTAAGTCTTACAAGCTTAGAAGCTTTTAAAGGAGGGCCATTGCAAGTTGAGGCGAAAGAAAAGACAGGACAAGTGAAGCATAAACATCAGGCGACGTATAAAGAGTTCTCTCAACTTGAGAAAAAATTCGATGCACGATTAGGTGTATATGCGATTGATACTGGTACAAATCAAACAATCTCTTATCGACCTAACGAAAGGTTTGCCTTTGCATCAACCTACAAGGCGTTAGCGGCAGGGGTATTACTACAGCAAAACTCTACTGAGAAATTAAATGAAGTTATTACTTATACGAAAGAAGACTTAGTGGATTATTCACCTGTTACCGAGAAACATGTAGATACTGGAATGAAACTAGGAGAAATTGCTGAGGCTGCTGTTCGTTACAGTGATAATACTGCAGGGAACATTTTATTTAACAAAATAGGCGGACCAAAAGGATATGAAAAAGCGCTTAGACAGATGGGTGATCGGGTTACTATGTCTGATCGCTTTGAAACAGAATTAAACGAGGCTATTCCAGGAGACATTCGTGACACTAGTACAGCGAAAGCAATTGCTACGAATCTGAAAGCTTTTACGGTCGGAAATGCGCTTCCGGTTCATAAACGTAACATTCTTACAGGGTGGATGAAAGGAAATGCTACAGGAGACAAACTTATTCGTGCAGGCGTACCAACTGACTGGATAGTTGCAGATAAATCAGGTGCTGGAAGTTATGGGACACGAAATGATATTGCTATCGTTTGCCCGCCAAATAGAGCACCAATTATTATCGCAATTTTATCTAGTAAAGATGAGAAAGAAGCTACTTATGATAATCAACTCATTGCAGAGGCAACTGAAGTTATAGTTAAGGCTCTTAAGTGATAATCTCTCAATTCTTTATGAAATAAAATATGAACTTGGAAAGTGATTCTTTTTAATGTGAAAAGCATTTTGATGGATTATTTTAATTTGATATAAAAAGAGGACGCATTATTATTTACGTCCTCTTTTTATTTTTATTTATTAGATAAGTTTAAGCAGAAACTTTTGTTTTAATTATGTCGATTCACGGATAATTAAGTTTGTAGGATATTCAATAATTTTACGTTTAATAGATTCATCTGTATTTATATATAGTAGAATCTCGTTAACGGTACGTTTACTCAGTTCAACAATTGGAATATCAATGGTACTAATTGTTGGAGTTGTAACTGTACAAATTAATTGATTATCATAACCACAAACAGCTAAGTCAGTTGGAATAGAATACCCTTTTATAGTAGCTCCTTTAATGACTCCAGCAGCAACTTGATCATTTCCAGTAAATAATGCAGTAGGTCTATCCTTTAATTTATCTAATTTCTGAAAAATTCTAAATCCATCTTCAATAGTAATTGCATCTCCAAACAGCCAATTTTTATTGAATGGTAATTGCTTTTCTTTTAAGGCATGCAAATATCCTTGTTGGCGTTTTAATTGTGCTTGACTATTAAGAGAATCAAAACAAAAGCCAATTTTTTTATGATCTTTGTTTATTAAATGTTTAACAGCTTTGTATCCAGCCTCAAATTCATCGTAACAAATTATTGGAATAGGTGCATTTTCCTCATACTCATTACAAAGTAATATGGGCCCATATGCTAAATAATGCTCTATATTTTCCCAACTATTTTCTAGGGATGCGAGAATTACACCATCTACAGCTTTATTCTTTAGTAATGAAAGTAATTCTAGCTCTATTTTTTTCTCATAAAAAGTCTGATAAATTAGCAATTTGTAATTGTGTTTTAATAATTCTTTAGAAATTTCTCTAGCTAATTTTCCGAAAAAAGGATGATCTATATTTGGAATTGATAGAGCAATGGTTTGTGTCTTATTTATCCTAAGATTCCTAGCAATAGAACTAGGAGTATAGTTGAATTCTTGCATTACTTTTATTATTTTCTCACGTTTTTCTGAATTTACATATGGATGATTATTTAGAACTCTTGAAACCGTAGTATTTGATACATTACATAATTTAGCTATTTCGTTAATTGTTACCATAGAGAAACCCTCCGTAAAAAAAATGTTGACATGTAATCGATAACATAAAATATAGTCTACTCATGATTTTCAAAATAATTTCTTAGAGGTGATTTAACGTGAAAACTCTTACTACAATTTCTGGACATAGTAAAGACAATTTAGCTTTATTAAAGTGCCTACAGGGGGAAACAAAAGAAAAAGAATTTGAAATTAGTAATATATTGCCGAATCACAAGATGAAAGAGAAATTATTTAGGGAAAATAAATTGAAAATAGATATTGATATAGAAAAAGATATTTTCAATTATAGCAGAAAAAATATACAGAAAATAGAATTTATGCCAGTTAATCGGTTGATTTCCCAAGATGAGGTTGAAAAAATTATAGGAGTTTTAAAAGATGTCTTACCGACAGGCCAATTTACAAGTGGACCATTTTCAAAAAAGCTAGAAGAAGTAATCGGAAATTATTTAAATAAAAAGTTTGTAATTGCAACAAGTAGTGGTACAGATGCCCTTATGGTGTCATTGTTATCTATTGGTATTCAGCCGGGAGATGAAGTAATTATGCCAGCTAATAGTTTTGCTGCTACTGAAAATGCCGTGTTAGCAGTCGGAGCAAAACCTATATTTGTAGATATAGATCAGCAGAGTTATTGTATTGATCCATCTAAAATAGAAGAAGCTATAACCAAAAAAACTAAATGCATTTTACCTGTACATTTGTATGGTAAACAATGTGAAATGAAAAAAATTCGTGAAATTGCGGATCTATATCAATTAACAGTTATTGAAGATGCATGTCAAGCTATTGGTTCTTCAAATCTTGGAGAATATGGAGATATAATTGTACTTAGTTTTAATCCATATAAGAATTTTGGTGTATGTGGTAAGGCAGGTGCAATAGTTACTAATAATGAAACTCTTGCAATTCGTTGCAATCAATATAGTTATCATGGATTTGAGATTGATAAAAAAAATAAAAAGGTATTAGACTTTGGATTCAATTCTAAAATTGATAATTTGCAAGCAGCTATTGGTTTGGAAAGAATTAAGTACTTATCATATAACAATTTAAAAAGAGCGTATTTAGCTCAACGATATATACGTGATTTAAAGGAATTAGAGGATAGAGAATTAATTAAGCTACCTATGATGACAGAAGATAATGTCTGGCACCTTTTTCCGATTAGAGTTGAAAATGGAAGAAGAGACGAGTTGAAAAATAAATTGTACCAAATGTATAACATTGAAACAGATATTTATTATCCGGTATTATCTCATAAACAAAATACTAAGTGGATAAAGGAAAATGATTTGCAAAACAATATATTAAATACAGAGCAAGTTCATAAAGGAATATTACATTTACCTTTACACCCAAATATGATGTTAGAAGAGCAAAATTTCGTTTTGGAGGGATTATTCAATGTCAATAAGTAATGAAGTTTTAAAGTCTTTAAATTTTGAAAGACTACCACAGGTTAAAAAGCCTAAATATGCAGTGTTCTGTGATTTTGATGAAACTTATTATCCTCATAACATAGATGATTCTAAAAGAAGCAATATGAAATTGTTAGAAAAGTATTTGTATGAACAAGGAAGTAAAGGGGATTTAGTAATTGGTTGGGTAACGGGAAGTAGTTTAGAATCCATTGTTGAAAAAATGAAAAAGGGTGGTATTCAGTATTTCCCTCATTTTGTGGCGAGTGGATTAGGTACAGAAATAACGTACTTTGATAGTAATGGGACTACTATAGATGATCAAATTTGGGAGGAGAGAATTATAGGGGGTGGTTTTGATTCTTCAAAGATTGAAAGAATTCTTAAATTGCTAGAATCAAAATATGAAATTTTTTTAAGACCTCAGACACAATTAGGAAGTTCTAAGTACAAATTTAATTTTTATTATGAAGAGCAAAATGAATTTATTGATGCAAAGAATTTAGAAAAGATAGAAGAAATCGGAGAAATATTCCAAGTAGGAGTTAATATTAACAAATGTAATCCACTAGCTGGTGATCCAGAAAATTGCTATGATGTAGATTTTATTCCACTTGGAACAGGTAAAGATGAGATAGTGAAGTTTATTTTAGACAAGTACGAACTAGATAAAACAAATGCCATTGCTTTTGGAGATAGTGGGAATGATTTAAGAATGCTACAAGCTGTAAGACATGGTTATTTAGTAGAAAATGCAACAGAAGAAGCCAAAAACACACACTCAATGTTAGCTGAAGGTGAATACTCGATTGGAATTTTAAATACTCTAAAGCACATTATTAATTAAAAGGGGATGTTCATATAATGAATATTGGGATTATAGGTGCAGGAAGTATTGCAAGAGCTCATTCTAGAGCATTATCAACTGTTGATAGTTGTAAATTAGTTGGAGTGTATGATGTTAATAATGAGAATGCCCAAAAGTTGGTAGGGAATTTTGGTGGGAAGGTTTTTAATAGCTATGAAAAGTTACTTGAAGTAGTTGATGGGGTAATAATATCTTCACCGAATTTTTGTCATAGATCCCAAGCTGTTCAAGCGTTATTAAAAAACAAACATGTGTTATGTGAAAAGCCAATGGCAATTTCTTGTGAAGAAGCAAAATACATGATGACAATAGCAAAAAATACTAATTTAGTCGCTTCAATGGGGTTTAACTATCGCCACCTATCTTATGTTAAGGCTTTAAAACAATTAATTCAAAATGAAGAATTAGGGGAAATAGTAGTGGTAAGATTGCATTTTAAAAAGAATAGCGCTTTTAGGAGAACTTCGTTTACTTGGCGAGATGATTTTCAAAGTAATAAAACTAGCGGGGCCTTGGGAGATTTAGGAATTTATCTAATAGATTTATTATGGTTTTTATTTGAGAGTGATTTTAGAGAGGATACTGTTCGAACTAAAATTAAAACAAATGTTAAGGAAAAAGAAAGTAAACCAGTTTTTGTTGATGACTATGCTGAGGTTTATGGCCAATTGAAAAATAAGGTTTTTGTTAATATTACAACATCTAAAAGTTCATTTCTTGACGATTGTGGTTTTAGTATAGAGATAATAGGTACGAAGAAAGAATATAAGTATTCTTCTAAAGAGCCAAATAAATATATACTCTTTGATGGATTGGAAAAACATGAAATCCCGTTACCATTACCTTTACTAGTCGATCCAGAAAACGAGATTTTTGAATGGTCTGATTCTTTTAGAAGTGAAATTATAGAATGGGCTAAGGCTGCGGAAGGTGGGCCAAATAAGTCTGTAGCAACATTTGAAGATGGATTTCGTTCACAAGTAATATTGGATATGTTTTTTGATAAAAGCAGTAGTAATAAAGAACGATCTGTAGCAACTATTTAGTTTTATGGTAAAAACAGGGGTTTAAAACTTTTACTTAAATCCCTGTTTTTATTTTGGATTGGAGTTGAGAAAAGGTGCGGTTAATATTTTATTATGGTTGCTTGTTTTATTTTATTGTAGGAATAATACATGTTTGCATAGGTAGTTTAATTCCTTCATTAATACAATATTATGGAAGAACCCCTGATCAATTAGGTGTTTTAATATTTTTTCAATTTACGGGTTTTTTATTTGGTGTTCTATGTTCACCCATACTAGTAAGAAAGTATCATTATTTTAAAACAATAACATTAGGTGTTTTAGTAATGTCCATCGTCCTAGGAGGTTTTATATATATTAAAGAATGGGCATATTTAGCCGTTATTTGCTTTGTATTAGGCTATGGAGCAGGTTTGTTAGAAACTACGGTGGGTTCCTTTATTATTTCAGCAGAAAGGAATAGTGCTGCTAAATTTAGTATTCTCGAAGTATGGTTTGGGGTTGGGGCGCTAGGATTTCCGTTACTAGTTAATTATATTACAAAATTTTATGAATGGTATTTTATTCTTTATGGGATATTACTATTCTTTATTTTTACACTATTTGTTTGGTACATGCTGGGACGTACAAAATTT
Source organism: Bacillus cereus group sp. N6 (assembly GCF_016483705.1). NCBI lineage: Bacteria > Bacillati > Bacillota > Bacilli > Caryophanales > Bacillaceae > Bacillus > Bacillus cereus group sp. N6. The sequence goes on along the minus strand of NZ_JAEHBI010000006.1, from coordinate 80,739 downwards.
CTAAATTTTTCTCCTCAAAAAAATGAAAAGGGAGGAGCATCCCTTTCCTCATTCACTCTTAAATTTAAAAGTGAAAAGATGAAAGTTATAGTATTTATTTCACTTTTTGCATTCTTATATGCAGGCATAGAAACCAATCTTGCAAATTTTTTATCTACAATAATGATTCTTACCAATAATGAATTAATCAGTTCAGTAAGTATATCTTGTTTTTGGCTAGCCATAGTTATAGGAAGAATACTTGTAGGTAAGTTTGCTCATAAATTTAATTATTGGACATACATTACATCTAGTTGCTTTACATTAGTGATTCTATTATTTCTATTCCCCTTTGTTCAAGGTACAGGTATGTATTTGTTTATCATCTTCATTATTGGTTTAGTTATAGCGGGTGTTTTTCCAATAACATTAATCTTAGCTTCCCGTATTATGGAAAATAATATTGATGAAGTGACTAGTTTATTTATTGCATCGGCCAGTTTAGGGGGGGCACTAGTATCTTTTCTAATTAGCTGGAGTCTGTCATTAAATACTATAAAGGTTACTTTTGGGATATTTTCACTTTTCGCATTTAGTTTAGGTTGTATTATTCTAAAAATGAGAAAAATTTCCACTTACAGTAATGAAAGTACCAAAAAAGTTGAAAATATGAAAAATTTATAGAAAAATTTTTATAATGTGAAAAAGGTAATTATATTTGGAATCCCCAAAAAGATTGATAAAGTTAAAAATTCTGTATTTGATCTTTGTTTTATATATTGTAGCCTGTAATATATAAAACAAAGATACATTAAAAATAAAAATGATATGCAACAGTGACCAGTTCTCAGGTGATTGAATGTTATGATATGAAAAGTTATTTTAATTAGCTTTTCAGATTAATCTAAGAGGGGTTTGTTATTGAATGGAGATAAAGATTAGTAAAAAGGATAAGATTGATATCTCTAAAAAATTAAAGTCTTTTTTAGCTGAACAATATTCACTGGAATTGGGTAAATACATAAGCTATGAGTTACTTGAATTCATAATAAAGGAATTAAATCCACATTTTAATCAAGTTACTATGGATAGGTTGGAAATGTTGTTAAAGAATATAGAGAAAGATATATACAGTCAATAGACTTTAAAAAACTAAGGTATCATTTTAGATATCTCAATACCAATTGACACTCCTACTCCTAAAGGAGCCAGCTGACTAACGTCAGTGGGATTCTTGCTACCAAAGGCGAAGTCCATTTCTGGTATCGCTGACGTGCAAGATTGCGGTGTGCCATCAACACTCCCGCGACAGACCATATAGGTTCGTGGGCTTTCCCATATCATAAATTCTGTAAGAATAGAATAATTAAAGCGTTACAAAACACCCAGCCAATTTTATTAATTATAAAGGATGGGTGTTTTCATTATATAGGATGTCATGAAAAACCTGCCGATGAAAGTCTATATTAAAGACTGTCTTGCATTTTTGTATGCTATATCATTTTCTATAACAACTAATTATATATAGACTAAATCCTCAGACGAACAGTTAATAAATGACGGAATAGAATGAAAATTAGAAAAAAACGCCGTTAAATGGTAGAATATAGTTGATTAACCTATAGATGAATAATCAATAAGTCTAGTATTAAAGGGGGAATTAATTTGGGTAATAGGAATAAAAGAATGAAAATTTATTTTCAAAGGTTAGTAGCTGTAAGTGTTTGTTTTTTGTTAGTTTTTCTGGGGAGCAATTATTCAAAAGCCGAAACTGTTGCACCTATAACATTAAATCCTAAAGATGTAGAAGCATTCACCAATAAAGTAATTCCAGAGAAAATGAAAAAAGAAAATGCAGCTGGTGTAGCTCTTGTCGTTGTAAAGGATAATCAAATTTTATTTCAAAAGGGATTCGGATTTTCCGATAAAGAAAAGAATACTCCTATCGATCCTAAAAAAACAGTTTTTCGATTAGCGTCAATATCAAAAGTTTTTACTGCTAGTGCTGTCATGCAGTTAGTTGAACAAGGAAAAATTGATTTAAATAAAGATATAGTAAATTATATGGGGGATTAAAGTACCAAAATAACATGAGTGAACCAGTTACAATGGAGCATTTACTTACCCATACAACAGGGTTTGATTACGTAGATCCAAGACCAGAGGATATCCATTATCAAGATAATGATTATACAATGCTTAAAGACTATGTAGAAGAAAATATGCCCACAGTAGTGAGAATGCCAGGAGATACATATACATATGATAATTTCGCTTCTATGCTTCAAGGGTATATTGTTCAAAATTTGACAAATACACCTTTTTACAAATATATGGCCAAAAATATTTTTTACCCTCTAGAAATGCATAATAGTAGTTTTGTTATGACTAATTTTATTAAAGAAAAGCTTGCAACAGGCTATGATGCTAAAGGCAATGCCATCCCATTTTATCAAACAAGACCAACAGACATGCCACAAGGCAGTATGTTTTCTACAGGAAGTGATGTAGCCAATTTCATGATTGCTCAATTGAATAATGGTAAATTTAAAAATAACCAATTACTACAAAAAGAAACCGCAGAAGATATGCAAAAAACAAAATTTGCTTTACATCCCAAATACCCTAATATGACATACGGATTTGAGTTCTTTTCACCACAAAGCCATAATGGGCAATATGTTTTTGGTAAAGGTGGAAATATACCAGGCTTTTCATCTTTAATGTGGTTAATTCCAGAGCATAAAATTGGAGTTTTTGTTGTTACAAATAAAGATAGTTCAGCACTTCCTGTTGAAGTATTTGATGATTTTATGAATAACTATTTCCCAGATAAAACAAAGCCTGAATATTTAAACCCTAATGAAGAAGAATTAAAGAAATTTGAAGGTGTTTACCGAGATTTGAGATTAAAAAACCTAATGTCACTTGTAAACATAAGTGAAGGAAAGTTATATGTAAGTGATAAAGTATATGGTAAACAGGAGCTAAAACAAATAGACCCTTTACTATTTGAGGATGAAAAAGGAAATTATATGGCATTTAAACTTCACAAAGATGGTACTGTGAAAGAAATGATACATTGGAACTCTGGCAGCTCAGCGGTGAAGTTAAGTGAGCCCGAGAGATTTAAAGACGTAGATGAAAATCATCCGTATGCTAAGTTTATAAATCCTTTACATCAATACGAGGTATTACAAGCAAATAGGGAGGGGAATTTCACTCCAGAATCTTCTCTTACACGAGCAGAATTTGCATATTGGTTATCTCAAATTGCTTACTTTACGCCACATTCAAAAAAAGAACCAGTGTTTTCTGATGTGAAAAATCATCCGTATGTACCACATATTCAAAAGTTATATGAGATTGGTATTTTATATGAAAAAGAAGGGGAACAATTCCATCCAGACCGTGCAATTACTAGACAAGAAGCAGCATGGATTACCTGGCAGTATTTAAAAATGTTAGGAGCGCCATCTGCAGATGCAACATTAAAGGGAGAAACTGATGATTGGGCAATAGAATCCGTGAAAAACATTGTAGGTCATCGTTTAGTAGGTCCTGAGGTTATATATAATGAAGATGGATCAGCAGATTATCTATCAAAACAAAGTATGAAACGACAAGAAGCAACTGCATTGTTATTTTATGTTTTGTTATCTAGTTAATTTGTTTTGAGGTAAATTTCACAAAAAGAAAACATCTAAAGAGCTTGAAATAATACACAGAAAAAGAATAGTCTTCAACCAATGATTTATTGTAACAAACAGGGTGGATGAGTTATAGCCATGCTCCAAATCTTAAGTAGACCTGGTAATAGAATGATTTCTTAAATGTTTTGTAAGGTAAGGAGCTCCTTTCAGGGGAGCTTTCTTGATTTTATTATTAATAATTTCATATACCGTAATTATTAATAATAAAATCAAAATCTACAACAAGGGGATTCAGTCCAAGCTAGGTCACAGTAATACACTAGATACCAATAAATATGATGTATAAAAAATTTTGTTCATCTTTTTTAGTGAAGGAAAATAATGTTAATCGGAAATGTCGAAAGGTTTAAATTGATATTAAAATTTGAAGGTAATACTATAAAATTAAACAATGTTTAAAACATTGTTTAATTGATAAATTTTAGAGGAGGAGATAAGTTGAGGGGAAATGAAAACATATCTACGAAAGAAAAGATTTTAAATACAACATTAGAGTTAATTAAAGACAAAGGTTTTGAAAGTGTAACAATAAGAAAAATTGCGGCATTGTCAGATACTAATATTGCGCTTATAAATTACCATTTTGGCTCAAAAGAAAAATTGATTAGTGAAACAATTAAAATCTTATTAATTAGCTTTCAAGACACCTTTTCTATTTTAGATGATATTAAAGTGCCAGCAAAAGAAAGATTAAAAATATTTTTACTTGATTATGTACTGGTAATTCGGCAATACCCTGAGTTAGTTAGGAAAATTATTGCAATGGGAACTACGGTATTTACATCTCAATACGAATATGGAAATTTTTTGAAGAGGCTCGGTTTTAGTAAAGTGAAGAATATTTTGAGTGAAATAACAAATGAAACGGATCAGGAAATTTTAATGATGATGACGGTGCAAATATTCGGATCCATTTTTCTTCCAGCATTAATGATGCCAATTCTTGAATCAGGGGCAGATATAAGAATACAGCCTGTAGAAAAGCAAATTGATTTTCTATTTGAACGCTATTTTTATAAAAATTGAGAGAGTGGGTGATAGAGATGATTAGTTTCTTTAGAAAGCACTGGTGTGATGTAGGGTTAGTTATGGCTATTGTTGTCTTAGGTTATTTAGTCGCGAATTTTGGGGAAATGAGTGAAATAAAGGTACTGTTAGCGTTAAGCTTTGTAGCCATTTTAGTGCATCAATTTGAAGAGTATCGTTGGCCAGGTTATTTCGCTGGTCTGTTTAATGTAGTTATATTTAAAAGTGATATACCAGATCGCTATCCATTAAATACGCAATCTGCTATGGTAATAAATATTTTGATTGCGTATGTTTTTTATTTACTTCCGGTTTTCTTTCCAAATATTATATGGCTTGGGTTGGCACCTATTTTAATGGGATTTTTTCAATTCATATGGCATGGTATTTTTGCGAATATAAAAGCTAAAACAATATACAACCCAGGATTAGGTGCTGTTGTATTACTACATGTTCCGATTGGTTATGCATATATGAGATATGTTCTTTTACACAATTTAGCTACAAATTTGGATTGGATATTAGGGATAATCTATTTTCTAGTAGCTACCTATTTTTTAATTATAAAAGGAAATATGTTACTGAAAAATAAGGAGACAATTCATTATTTTTCTAAAAAGCAATTAGGTCCGTACAATGCTACGTTAAAGTGATTCAGATTTTGGATGCTGAAGAGAGTACAAGTGAATTACAAAAGAAAGGTGCTTAGGCGCCTTTCTTTTTTTGATAGAGATTTTTGTGTTTTGGGGTAGCGCCACATGCCCATCAACTTAAGAATTTCATAATGCCCCCCCAAAAAAAATTGTACATTTTCACCTGGAGATGCTAATCTTCTCGTTTTGGGCATTTGCTTTTCTTAGGTTGCTTGACTTGGACTAGCAATTGTATTTGCCGAACCGCCAAAAACTGCTAATATTTTAAAAAACTTTTTACATAACAATTTAACCCTTCGTAGAAAACTACGAAGGGTTAAATTGTTCAAAGGGTATTCCATTTGAGGTTTAATCAAATTATGTTCTTAAATGAAATTTTGAGGTACACATTCACGAACACCGGAATTTTTCAATGAGTTAAATAAAGCTGCACTGATTCTTAATAGGACGTTGTTATCAGTTCCATTTTCTAAATCATAGATTACAAAGTATGCATTATCGACTGTAAAAATACATTTTCGTTCTAATTTAAATCCAGGTGGTACAGTTGGAAATTCATCACTTGGTACAATTATAGGTGTATCACCTTCATCTCTGATAAGATTGAAAGTTTGCTCGTCAATTTCGTAGATATTAACTGGATCAATTTCTACACCTTTATCTGGAATTGTAATTTCATCTTCAACTAATAAGAAAAAACGTTGGTTTCGAAAATTGAAAAGAGATCTTGCTCCAATTTCAAATGATGCCACTTTATATTCACCTCCTTTGCAACTTTTTTATCGATTTAAAGTTACCTTCATATGGTATGTCAGATCAATAGATTTGGTTACGGCTTGTACTACGCAAATTACTAAATTAAGAGTCTTACCTATGTCTATCAAGTTAAAATTAAAGGATATCCCCAGAACGATAAGATTTTCGTTCTGGGGATTCCTCACATTCTTGTTCCCATTAAAAAATGTATTAGACTAAACCTAGTTAATTTAAAAGTGTTCCTTATCCCTCATCTTTCTAATTTATTGAATATTAAAATGTAGACTAATCATGAGGTTTCATATTATAAAATAGTTTTTATTAAAATAAAGTATTAGACTCAATAGTAGCTATGCAATTATTTTACAGTTAATAAGAACAATTCTGAGAAGATGTACGTAATAAAATGGGAGAGGGATAATTTGAATCAAAATAAACCAATAGAAACAGAAGAAAAACTATCCACCATACAAAAAATGAAAAAACAACAAACTAACTGTTTTCTTTTACATTAATAGAAAACTACTGCAAAAGTTATAATTATAGTTTTATGTTTTCATATCCCTTTTGGCATTTATCTTTTAATAAGATGAATGCTTTTTTAGTACATAATAAAAAAATAATAAGAAAAACTGTCACAAAATCCGTTTTTCTGGTTTCTCTATAATATAGGCATCAAATTGAAAGTGAGGTTTAAACTAACATGTTAACAATAAAAAATGAAGAAAGTCCTGCTTCTGATATGAATTTTGAAGATTTATTTAAGCAGTACTATGCTTACGCTTTAAAACAGATCATATGGATTGTTAAAAATCAATCTATCGCTGAAGAGTTAGCACAAGAAGTATTTTTACAATTATATCGTAGCGATTGGAAAGTAATTGAAAACATACCGGGATGGTTGATTAAATCTTCTACCTATGTAGCTTATAACCATTTGCGATCTGAAAAAAGGTATCAAGCGAAGATTGATAAAGAAATACAATACCATGAAGTACAAAATGTTTCATCATTAGACGATGATTGGATAAGAAAAGAAGAAATTACAAAGGTCCAAACAATACTAAATAAAATGAATGATCGAGAACGAACCCTTTTACTAATGAAATTCTCTGGTTTTCAATATAAAGAAATTGCAGAAATACTTCAAACTGAAAAATCTTCTATTGGAACATTATTAGTCCGAGCCAAAATGAAATTCCGCAAGATTTATAAACAAATAGAGGAGGCGTAACAAATGAAATGTTATGATATCGGATTTATTCAAACATATATTGATGGAGAACTTTCTCATGATACAAGAAAGGAATTCACAAAGCACCTAGACACATGTGAAGCATGCCAAGATTTATTAGTAGAAATCAGTAAATTAAACAATTGGGAAAACATAATGCTAGATGGAGAATCTTCAAATTCACCACAAGAAATCAAAATTGATGTAGAACAAGCATGGAAAACATTTGAAAGTCGTTCCAAGCTAGACAATGTTTCTAATATAAATCATAAAAAACAACAGAAGAAGGGACTATTTACAAACATGAGTAAAAAATCAAAACGTTTCATTTATACAGCAGTAGCTGCAGGAGCACTTTTCACAACAGCAATGATTCCACAAGTACAAGTGGCGGCTACAAATGTTGCCTCATATTTTTCTGATGCAATTACAAATGATAAAGTTGTAAATGAAGGAATAACAGATGAAAATGGTGTCACACAAGATATGATGAAGCATGGTAAATATATTCCTATTGATGAAAAAATTACAGATCAAGGTATTACTGTACATCTCAAAGAATTATATATATCAGATTTACGTATATCAGTTCATTATAGAATGGAAAAAGCTGACGGAAGTTTAGTACCATTTGAATTTGATACATCAGGATTAGAGCTCGCAAGTGATGGTAAAATTAATGGGCAACAAGAGGAAAACCCTGAGATTAAAAATGATGGGAGACTATCATTTATCCATGATTCAGATGATCATCTTCCTTTTGAACTTATGGCAGCAGGTAAAAAATTAAATGATATAGGTATTCGTGATAATGATAGACCCGAAGGTGTTTCTACATTTGTTATAGTTAATGAAGGAAGAGACGAGTTTAAACAGCCCCTTACTTTAGATGTAAATATAAATAGAATTGGAAAAGTAATTGGATCTTGGAAAGGTCAATTTCAAATTGATACTTCACATTTGATAAATAAAACTAATTAAAATGAAAAAAAGAATAGAACAATATGTATCTAATGCTCAGTTTATATGTTTTCTTGTTTTCGTTACATTTATTTCTTATATAGTTTTTACTCTATCTTTTATTTATGATTTAAGTTTATAACCTTAAATCATAAATAAAAGATCATTACAAGAAAAAACTCCCTAAAAAAGTAGGAAAATAAATAACCGGTTCCTTAACATATAAGGAATCGGTTATTTTGTATCTAAAATATGTCTAAACGTACAATTTTCTTTTTTTGATATGGTGACCCCATCGCCATCAACTTAAGAAAACAAGTCACCCCAAAACGAAATTTTGTGCTAACTTGTGACAAAAAAGCTCATTTTTTCGTTTTGGGGTTATTTTAAAATCTTAGCTTGACGGGCATGTGATGGTACCCCTTTATGCGGTTTCAAAAGGAATATTTGTCTGTAGCAATACTAAGTAACTATGATGGATTTGACTCTAAAAAATATGCTAACGAAATAGCAAAAATTGTTTTAGGAAAAGTAAAAAACAATAGAGCTTAGTTTTGCAATGATAAATGCTTTTTTTATTAGATAATTACTTTACCAATAATCGAGATGTTTGCGGATACATTTATTTTTGAGATACATAATTATATTTAGAGAATACCCAGTTGCAGTATTTGAGTTTTTAATAAGAAGGGATGCGAAGGAATGAACTCACAGAGACAAGGCTATGCAGGCTGGTGGCAAGGTGGACATGGTGGTTGGCCGGGTGGACACGGTGGTTGGCAAGGTGGACATGGGTATTAAAAAGATGCTATAAAATCATTTTTTATACAAGGTTTGTACATTTAGTTTCTTATTAGATTATATATTTTTTAAAAGCACTCTTTGAAAAGGAGTGTTTTTTTATTTTCCTTTGATTTAATTAAATCAAAGAAGTATCTTGTACTCCTTGTTTAACTTTTTCTAAATAGAAGTTTTCTATAAGACAATGAACTTGTCTTCCAAACAAATCCTTATTGTAACGCTTTTATCAAAGAAAAGCTCTTGTGACATTATTTTGATATTCGAAAATATTAATAATATATTGTATGAAATTTTTGATAATTTAGGTTTAACATCTTTGATATAGGTGTATTACATATTGCATAACAACTAAATAAAGAAATAAAAAATTTAAAGGAGGAAAGATACCATGCACAAGAGTGAAAGGAAACCAATGGTTCATGAATATCAAAATTGATGCTATCCGTACGGACGATGCTACATTGGCAAGGGCCCGCGGATGGGTCGTATCACAGGCAGTTGCAATCCTTACCTACTACACGCCGCAAAATAACCCAATTTTGTACAATGAGGCGAAATCCTGGCTAGACCTAGTGCTAGTTCAAAAGTAATTCAGTGATTTTAAGAGTGAAACATATCTCAGTTATTCATATTCAACGGGCTTATTCAGAAAGCGAGAGAACCATAAAAACCGTTATCCTTTCAAGTATTTTACTGAAAGAATAACGGTTTTTTCATTTTTTGGGAAATTCGTCTCCTTAACTTGATGGGCATGTGGTGCTACCCCATCGCTATCAAGCAAAGGTTTTGAAATACCCCCTAAATAAAAATTTTCTTTATCTACAGGTGATTCCTTTGAAAAGTCTGCTTATTTTTTCTTAAGCTAATGAGGTATGTGGTGATATTTCGCTATTTAGATATGCAATTAGGCATATTCTATTTATTTTAATTTCTTCTATGATAATACATAATTTGTATATTTTAATATTAAATAAAGAGTGGGAATGATTAATGAAGAAACAGTCTCAATATATGTATCATTTAATTATTAGCATACTATCACTTTTAGCTATACTATTTTTGTTTTTTGGAAACTATAAAAGTACTATTTTTAAGTACTCATTTATTTTTATATGTTTAATTAATATGATAATAAATTTCCTTTCTTATTATAAAAAAAGAAATAATTAGTTCTCCATAAAATGAAAAAATACGCTATTCTTTCTGTAGAATCATAGGAAAGGATGGCGTTTTTTAAATTTTATAGATACTTTGTGGTAACCTCAAGTAGGAGGATTTAGCACAGTCACATAATAATATCTTTTGTCTAGAAAGGAGAATGTTTTTTGAAATACACATTAAGAAAAAAATTAAGGATGTTTTTTATAGGATTATTAGTACTAGTAATAATCGTTTCTATTTTCGTTTATTATAAGTTTTTAACACCTTCAGCAGATATTCAACAATACAAGGCGTATTATGCTCCAAAAACAACACAAAAAGTATTGAATCAAGGCGAGGTAAAGGTCACATTTTTAGGAACATCATCTTTACTATTTGATGATGGAAATACACAATTAATGATTGATGGTTTTATTTCTAGGCCATCCTTACCAAAAATGTTGTTCAGCAATATAAAAACAGATGAAGATAATGTGGATAAAGTTTTTAATCAAATAGGGGCTGATAATAATAAACTTAAGGGATTATTTATTGCACATACACATTATGATCATGCGTTTGATTTAGCTTATATAGCTAAACGAACTGGAACACATGTATATGGTTCAGAATCAGCAATTAACATAGGTATTGGTGGTGATATAAATAAGAACCAGATGTCTGTATATGAAGTAAATAAGGCTATGAAGTTTGGTGATTTTACTGTTACTGTCCTTCCATCGAAACATTCACCAACCTTTGATGAAGGAGAAAAAATAAAAAAGCCACTTAAACAACCAGCTAAAGCCCTAGATTATCATGAAGACTCTTCATATGATTACTTGATTACGTATAATAATAAAACTTTCCTTGTTAAACCAAGTGCTAACTATATAGAAGGGGTATTAGATGATATTCGAGCTGATGTCTTGTTTTTAGGAATAGGGGTATTAGGAAAGCAGAAAAGTACTTTCCAAAATACGTATTACGAGCAAACTGTACGAAAAGTACAACCGAAGCTTGTTATTCCAATACATTGGGACGATTTCAACAAACCGTTGACAGATACTCTTGAAGCAATGCCTAAATATGCGGACAATACCAAAAATGGATTAGATTTTATCATTCAAAGGACAAAAGCAGATAAAATTGATTTTCAAATACTACAAGGTTTTAGAAGTATTTACTTCTAAAAAAGGGATCCACCACACCTCTATCAAGCTAAAAAATATGTTACCCCAAAAATGAAAAAATATGTTAAATTCCCATAGATAACTATCTTATATTAATTACATAACCTAGTGTGTGATATAATAATATAAAGATATTATGTTTAAAGGGGGGATTCAAATTGGTTAAAAACTTACCTTTACTAATAGTGATTTTAATACTAGGTGTAAGTTCTTCTACATTAAGTACGAACGGATACTTTTCTCCAGTTATAGAATGGTCTTTAATGATTATAAGTATTATTTTAAACATTACTGCAGTGATAGGTTTATCACTACACGTCCTTGTATATCAACCTATGAAAAGATTTGAAAAAAATTTAAAAGAGACCTTCAAATAAAATAATTATATTTGAGGTAACACCACATCGCCATCGAGCTAAAAAATGTAGCCATAAAAAGAACAAATGCGCTATTCTTTCTGTAGAATCATAGGAAAGGATGGCGTTTTTTATGTCTGTTTCTGTGTCTGATGAATTACAACTATTTGCTCCAGAGATTCAAAGGTTTTTATCTCCAAATACCTTACGGAATCTTGCTAGAGATGTTGGTTTCGTTATGGGGGTACTTTAAAATCTTAGCTTGATAGACATGCGATAAGACCCCCAATTAAATATAAAAAAGAGCACTGATTTTTAGTGCTCTTTTTGTAAGCATTAAATAATGAAATTTGAAATATTCTTTAGAATAGCGAATAATTCAAATCTGTTTATTTTTAAGATTAATCAATACAGCAATACTTATGCATTTATTATATTTAAAAGGGCTATTTTATTGAAAGCAAATAATAGATAATTCTACTTTACCAATAAGGTTTACTTCTCCTTTTTTAACATCAGCATATAACTTATCTTCGGTAACCTCAATAATTTCACTCAATTGAATTTGGATCGTTGCTAATTTCCATGTAATTAGTAATTTTTTTACATGAATACTTAGCGCGATATAAAAACCTTCCATATTTAAATGGAATTCCCTCTATCCGATTATATAAATCTATACAATTAAGAAAAACTATTCGAACTTTTAAATTCCAATTACAAGTAACGAGGTATTCTTCGAAAAAGAAGATAAAGATAGCTTTGAGTGTAGAGAGAAACTGTAATAAAAGTAAGATAGGGCAAAGACTAGTATTGAAAAATATGAAATATGGAAGTAGCATAGGGGATTTACGCATAAAGTAATATTGATGGTAAAATTAACAAAATTTTCATTTAAATCAGATAAATGAATGGAGTTTTTAACTTATAATAATGTTACTACAATGAAAATACGGCTACGAATTAGTTATTTTAAAAATCAATTTTAGATAGGAAGAGGATAATGAAGACCAGAGATAGTTATAAAATTATTGTAATTGGTGCTGGGACTGCAGGAATATCTTCTACTGCACATTTGTTACGAAATGTCCCCCTATTGAAAGAAAGTATAGCAATTATTGATCCATCAAAAAAACATTACTTTCAACCATTATGGAGTTTAGTGGGGGGAGGAATTGTTTCAAAGGAAAGTACGATGCGTGATCAAAAATTGCTTATTCCAAAAGGGGCAACGTGGATCCCTAAAAGTGTTGTTAAGTTGTTTCCGGATGAAAATAAGCTGCTTTTAGATGATGGACTGCTGCTTGAGTATGAAATTCTTATTGTAGCAGCCGGTATACAAATAAATTGGAACGGCATTAAAGGCTTAAAGGAATCTATTGGGACTAATGGGGTTTGTAGCAATTACTCTTATAAATATGTTGATTCTACTTGGAGAGAAATTGAAAAATTTAAAGGAGGAAATGCAGTTTTTACCCACCCAAACACTCCTATTAAATGCGGTGGTGCTCCACAAAAGATTATGTATTTAGCAGAAGAGCATTTTTCTAATAGCGGTGTAAGAAACAAAAGTGAAGTAATGTTTTATACGGCGAACGCTAACATATTTCAGGTCCCACGTTATGCTAATACATTAGAACAAGTACTGGAAAGAAAGAAAATTATAACGAATTATAATAAAAACTTAGTAGAAATTATTGCCGAAAAGAGAGAAGCAATTTTTGAAGATACGCAAACACTGAAAAGAGAAACTGTACCATACAGTATGATCCATGTTGTTCCACCAATGGGGCCACCTAATTTTATTAAAGAGAGTGAGATAAGTGATTCTCAGGGGTGGGTAGATATAAGCCCTTATACTTTGCAGCATGTACAGTATAAGAATATTTTCGGACTTGGAGATTGTACCAATTTACCCACCTCTAAAACTGGAGCAGCAATTCGAAAACAAATACCTGTCTTAAAACAAAATATTATGGACGTACTTAACGGAAGAGACTTGCATGCTAAATATGATGGATATACATCCTGTCCGATTGTTACAGGTTATAAAAGTCTTATACTCGCTGAATTTAACTATGAACATGAGCCTCAAGAAACATTTCCGTTTAATCAAGCGAAAGAACGATATAGTATGTTTTTACTTAAAAGATATATGTTGCCCTATATGTATTGGAACTTTATGTTGAAAGGGATCCTATAAGGGAAGAGAGAAAGCGGTTATAAAAATTGAAAAGCATTTTGAATTAACTAATTGGAGGGAATAGCTATGCTTTTAAAATATTTTTATGATGAAAAATTAGCACATGCTTCTTATTTAGTTGGTTGTCAGAAGGAAGGCGTAGCAATTGTAATTGATCCAGGTCGCTATATAGAACAATATATAGAATTTGCTAAGAAAAAGGGGATGGAAGTAATTGCTGCGGCTGAAACTCACATTCATGCAGATTTTCTCTCTGGGTCTAGAGAACTTTGTAATCTTTATCATGCAAAGTTATATGTATCTGATGAAGGAGATTGTGATTGGAAATATCAATATCTTAACGAAGGTCGATACAAATTGGTTAGAGAGGGAACAGAGTTTAAAATAGGTCATATAAAATTTAATGTAATTCACACTCCAGGGCATACGCCTGAAAGTATTTCTTTTTTAGTAACTGATACAAGTCAAAATAATTATACGAATGATAAGCCAATGGGAATATTCACAGGTGATTTTATATTTGTAGGAGATATAGGAAGACCTGATTTATTAGAAACTGCTGTAGGTATGAAAGATACTGCAAAAATAGGAGCGAAACAATTATTTGATTCTATACAAAAAATAAAAATACTCCCTGATTATTTGCAAATATGGCCATCACATGGTGCAGGAAGCGCATGTGGAAAAGCATTAGGAGCAATTCCAACTTCTACATTAGGTTATGAAAAGATGTTTAATTGGGCATTTCAGTGTAATGAAGAAGGTGATTTTGTATCGACTTTATTGACGGGACAGCCAGAGCCTCCAAAGTATTTTTCATTAATGAAGAATTTAAATAAGTATGGTCCTCCAATTCGAAAGAAGAGGGAAGTTTTTGCTATTAAAACAGTAGAAGAACTTCAAGAAGTTATGAGGAGCGTTCAGCAAATAGTTGATATAAGGGATGTAGAGCGTTTTGCTTCTGGTCACATTGAGAAATCAATTAACATACCTTATAACAATTCTTTTACAACTTGGTGTGGATGGTTACTAGATTATAAAACAGAAACTTTAATCATACTAGATGAGGAAAAGGTTAGAGTGGAGGAGGTTATTAGAGACTTTGAATCTATTGGGCTAGATAATATTATTGCTTTTGTACCTGTAAAGGTAATACAAAGATTGAATAGATTAGAAAGTTATAAAGAAGACACATCGATCGAATTATATCCACATATAAAAGGTGGGAGTGTTAAGGTAATCGATGTGCGTAGTAAAAAAGAGTGGGAGGAAGGACATCTTCATGATGCAATACATATCCCTTTAGGAAATCTATCTAAGCAGCTAGATTGTATACCAAAAGATTGCCCAATAGTTTTACAATGTCGAACCGGATTGCGTTCCGCTATAGCAGCTAGTATTTTACAAAAAGCTGATATAAAAGAAGTAATTAATTTGAAGGGAGGATTTCTGGCATGGAAAAAAGAAGAGCTTCCTTATATAACATGTAATCGCAATGTGTAGGGAAATAATTTTTATTAATTTATCCGATAAGGAAAATTGCGGATTACATAGGAGTATATCTATATATAGGAGCAATACAGTTAGATAGTGTATTAAAATAGGAGAAATAGATGATTTATTCTATAGACCTGAATTTATTCAGAATTATGCTGATGAGCAAATAGATATAGTTTTATCAGGACACGCTCATGGTGGACAATTTAGGTTACCATTTATCAGCAAATTAGTGGCTCCAAATCAAGGTGTTTTACCTAAATATACAACCAGTTTATATGAAAAACAAAATACGTCTATGGTAGTAAGTAGAGGATTAGGCAATAGTATCATTCCGCAAAGAATTTTTAATAGGCCAGAACTTGTAGTCGTACAGTTAAATTGAACTGTACGATTTTTTGTACAGAAAAAATAGGCCATATGCATTTTATACAAGTTAACATTACAGTTTTGTTAAAAATTTTCTACGTTACATAAAGTAACAAAATTTGACCCGGAGAGTTTGTTATAGTGTAAATAATCAAAAAACTTAAAAATTAGTCGAGTGAAAAGTGTGATAAGCAATTCAGTAAAAAACTTAAAGGGGTGTACACATGCATAAAGAATATGAAATTGAAGAGTATACGGCGATTGAGGAACAAATACATTATTATTGTAAATGTTTATTAGTAAGTCATCCTGATCAAATTATAAAGTATTTAGAAAAAAGGTTAGAAAAATATGCAGAAACATTACAATATGCACATTTATATCCTGATACAGTTATTTTACCGTTACAGCAATTAGTTATCGAATATTCTTTAGATGTTGCTAGAATTAGAAAATATATGAATTTAAAAACGTAAAATGAAATATATAATTTAAATGAAACAGAGTCGACTTTAAGAAATGAAATTCTAATGTCGACTCTGTTTCATTGTTTAAGATTGAAAATACATACTAATCAATGAAGTTTGACATATGATTACGCAAGAGTAAAATGAAAGTGAGTACTCACTCATTTTGAAAAGGGGGAAGAATACATGCAGCAACCTGCCATTATTTTACGAACCGTGTCAAAAAGTTTTTGGAAAAAAGAAGTTTTACACAATCTTTCATTGCAAGTTGAAAAAGCAGAGATATTTGGTTTAGTTGGGCCTTCAGGTTCAGGGAAAACGACTCTTATTAAATTGATTGCAGGTATTAATGAGGCAACGAAAGGTGAAGTGCTTGTATACAACACGAACATGCCTAATTTAAATGAAATGAAAAGAATTGGTTATATGGCTCAGGCTGATGCATTATATGAAGAACTATCAGCATATGAAAATGCAGATTTTATTGCAACGATGTATGGATTAAAAGGAAAACATAAAAAAGAAAGAATCGAAGAGGTTTTTGACCTTGTACAATTATCAAAACATATAAGACAGCAAGTGCAGCATTTTTCAGGTGGGATGAAGAAGCGTTTATCATTAGCGATAGCACTCCTTCATGAACCTGAGATATTAATTTTAGATGAGCCAACAGTGGGGATAGATCCACTTCTTAGAAAAACAATCTGGGAAAAATTTTATGATTTGAAAAAGAAAGGCACAACTATTATTGTAACGACGCACATTATGGATGAAGCTGAGTTTTGTGAGCGTTTAGGGTTGATTAGAGAAGGAAAGCTAGTTGCGACTGGAACACCTGAAGAATTGAAAAAACGGGTATCATCAGGACGGATTGAAGATGTCTTTTTGTTGGAAGAGGTGGCCCTATCATGAGAGTTACTGGTGTAATCATTCGTATTATTCGCCAATTTTTTCGAGATAAACGTTCGTTAGCGATGATGTTTGGGGCACCAATGTTATTACTTTGGTTATTGTCTCTAGTGTTTACACAAAAAGACTATGTACCGCATATTGCTGTAGTTGATGTGCCTGCTCCTATTGTAAAAACAATGAAAACTCAAGAAGCCTCAATTTATGAATATGGCAAAGAGAAAGCAATTTCAGAGTTAGAACAGCAAAAGGTAGATGCAGTAATTTATTTAGAGAATGGGAAAATGAATGTTTTATTAGAAGGAAGTGATTCATCAAAAAATCGTGCTGTACTTCAAGTTTTACAAAAGAGTTCAGAAAAGAATGATGTATCAGTTATGAAGCCTGAAGTAAATTACTTACATGGCTCTAAAGACTTTACAATGTTTGATGGGCTTGGCCCCGTATTGATTGGTTTCTTTACATTTTTCTTTGTATTTATATTATCTGGAGTTTCCTTTGTTAGAGAACGTTTAAGTGGTACATTAGAGAGGTTATTGTCCACTCCAGTGAGAAGATGGGAAATAGTTGTAGGATATATTATTGGTTTTGGAATCTTTGCATTTATACAATCAATTATAATCGTGAATTTTTCAGTTTATATTTTAGACTTGTATGTAGCTGGCTCCATATGGCTAACGCTACTTATTACATGTATGCTTTCTTTAACAGCACTAACTTTAGGGACATTTTTATCAGCATACGCAAATAATGAATTTCAAATGATTCAATTTATACCGCTTGTCATTGTGCCACAAATTTTCTTTTCTGGGTTGTTTCCAATTGAATCTATGAATAAGTGGCTACAAATGTTAGGGAAATTATTTCCGCTCACATATGGAGCTGACGCAATGAGACAAGTGATGATTCGAAATCAAGGATTTACAGAGATTGCGTTAGATCTAACTGTATTACTACTTTTCTCTCTATTATTTGCAGTAGGAAATGTATTTGCATTAAAGAAACATCGCAAAATATAATGATGATAAAAAGGAGCACAATAAATGAAGAAGGATTGGCTGGAAGAATTAGTTGCCGCAACGAATACGGATAAACGTAATGAACGTCAAATGCGTATATTAGAGGCAGCTGTTGATATGTTTGGAGAAAAAGGGTACGCCTCAACTTCAACGAGTGAAATTGCAAAGCGAGCTGGTGTAGCGGAAGGAACAATCTTCCGCTACTATAAAACGAAAAAAGATTTATTGTTAGCAGTCGTCATGCCGACATTAACAAAGTTTGCTGCACCATTTTTCGTACAAGCCTTTGCAAAGGAAATATTTAAATCGAAGTATGAATCATATGAGGGACTTTTACGAGTTGTCATTCATAATAGATTTGAATTTGCTCAAAAGCACTTTCCTATGATTAAAATATTAATTCAAGAAGTACCATTTCAACCAGAGCTAAAAAATGAAATACAACAATTAGTAGAAACGGAACTGTTTTCACATTTCAAAAAGTTGATTGTGAAGTTTCAAGATAAAGGAGAAATTATTGAGATACTACCATCTTCTGTATTACGTCTTACTTTATCAGCTGTATTAGGTTTACTATTAACACGATTTTTATTATTGCCTGAAGAAAAATGGGATGATGAAGTGGAAATTGAAAATACGATTCAATTTATATTGTATGGATTAACGCCACGAATCTAACTATAACAACATTTTAGGGGTTTGATTTTTGGTATTTAAATAAATGTAATTTAATAGGTTTAATCATAAGTAAAAATATGTTGATGTGTGAATTACATATACTATTTTTAAGCAAATAATAAATCGCCTTTAAAAAGGCGATTTATATTCATTATACAATTTTGATAAATAAGTACTTGTTTACGAAAAACATTCTAGATTAACGTACTTCTTTGTCTCTTCTTCTAAGACCTAATAATCCTGCTAGACCTAATAAACCCAGCCAAGCCCAATTATTATTTCTATCATGATTATTATTTAAATCATTTGTCGTATTTACATTTCGAGTTCTCACATCATTATTAACTCTGTTCAAGTTATTATCATTAACTCTGTTCAAGTTATTGTCATTAACTCGAGTTGACATATCAGTGTTATTAACTCTATTCATATGATTTCCATCGTATTCAGCTTGGGTAGATGTGCCTAAAAACATAATAGATAGTGCTAAAACACTTAAAATAGATGATAATTTTTTCTTCATAAATTTCCCCTCCTTTCTTATGTATTAATTTCTCCATTGCTTTTGTACATTATTCGTATCACAGTATCTAAATCATAAAGTTAAAATTATTAGAACTATCTTTAATCTCCATTATTAAAAGGACAGGTAAATAAAACGAAGCGGTTAACAAAAGTTAACCGCTTACGCCATGTTATGCTTGATCAGATTGAAGAACATGTAAAGGAGGAGGAATAATCCAGCCTTTTTTCTTATTTAACCGTAGTAAGGTAGCACCTGCTTGTGCCTTTTTCATATGGAATTGTCCAAACATCATTCCTACGTCTTCTCGAAGTGATTGTCCCATCGCTTGGCTACATGCTACTAGTCCAGCAGCAAGATCCATAGAAACTTTAGCTGCAATTTCTGCGTCATTAATACGAGCACCAGGAGGGATTGTTTCAATAGATGCAACTGGACGCTCTGGAGGTGCTGGTGGTAATGCCACACCGTTTGATTTTAACAAGTTTTTTAGTTCTTCAACTTCTGATTGGATATCATTTTCTATAAGATTTTCTAAAAACTTTTTTAAGTCCTCGTCTCCAGAATGATTGACAAGAACTTGGTAACCAGCAATTGCACCTTGTGCCCCTGCAAGATAACTCCAAATTGCAAAGACTTCTCCGTAATGCATTGGTTCATTTTGGGGATTACCACTTAATACTCCCATTTTAATATGCCTCCTTAAAATGAATGGATTTTTTGAAATATTTTTTACCAAAGAAAAAATGCTTCTGAAAATGTTCCGTAATAAAGAAAGTAGGTTTCTAAAATTCATTTGGAACACCCTAACTACAAGTAATACTTTCTCAGTCTATAATGTACAAATATAAAGAATATATTCCAAATAACTTGGGATTAAAATTCGTATTAAGACTTATTTTAATTTAAATGTAAAGAGGAGGGGAAAGAATCTGTAACTATGCTAGTAAAGATGGATTGTGTTTAGACAAAAATGTATTAACAAGTTTGTACAAGAACTTGTTAATACATATAAGAAATAGATTTGAATTGCAGTTGATATAGCATTAAATTTATAGTTATTATAAAAATAATCAATATAAACAGACTTTGCTTAAGATACTAATATCAGTACAATTTAGATTGTATGGATTGATACCATGGAGGTAATGAAATGCGGCAATTTGCAAAACCAACAATAGTTGTAAGTAAATGTTTAGAATTTGATGCCTGTCGTTATAATGCAGAGATGATACCAGATGTAACAATACGAAATTTGCAGCCATTTGTTACATTTATACCTGTTTGTCCAGAAGTCGAGATCGGATTGGGGACTCCTCGTGAAACGATACGAATTGTAGAAGAAAATGGTGTGAATAGGCTTGTACAGCCGTCGACACGAGAAGATGTAACTGAAAAAATGGAGCAATTTTCATATGTCTTTTTACAAACGATATCTGATGTGGATGGTTTTATTTTAAAGAATCGTTCGCCGAGTTGTGGTACGCGTGATGTGAAAATTTATTCTGGTTTTGAAAAAGCACCAGCAAAAGGAAAGGGATCTGGCTTATTTGGCGGAGCAGTAATAAAAAATTTTTCGCATCTTCCAATTGAAGAAGAGGGTAGATTGTCGAATTTTATTATTAGAGAACATTTCTTTACAAGGCTGTTTACAATCGCGCATTACAAAATGATTAAACATACTAAAAACATAAAAGAACTCGTATCATTTCAATCAGACTATAAGTATTTATTTATGGCATATAATCAGGTAAAACAAAAGGAATTGGGGCGTATTATTGCAAATCAAAAAAATGAAACGATTGAAGTGGTATTTGAAAACTATGAGAAGACTTTATATGAATTATTTATGCGCACACCCCGCTATACATCGAATGTAAATGTATGTGAGCATATTTTTGGATATTTTAAAACTAAGCTGAAAAAACAAGAAAAAGATCATTTTTTAGATTTGATACAAAAGTATATAGAAAAGAAAGTCCCGCTTAGTAGCTTACTTGCAATTTTAAAATCATGGGCCATTCGATTTGACGAAAAGTATTTATTAAGACAAACATATTTTGAACCTTACCCTGAAGCTTTAGTAGAAATTTCTGATTCGGGAAAAGGTAGAAATTATTAAACAATAAATTACATAATTCGACAAGAAAACTCCTATGTTGTTGTAGAACAATGTAGGAATTTTTTTGTGCATTAGTACAGAATCTGTTTTAAAATTAAGTTATGACAGAATTATAGCAATTGTCTAACTAATATTCGTGTCTTTTAATTCGTAATGTTTGTAGTAGAAACTCGCACGCTGTCGAAACTCAATATTCGATAAGGGGTGTGTAGCGGAATGGAATTTACTCTAACTCGCGAAAAACAAATGATTAAAGAAATGGTACGTGACTTTGCTGAAAAGGAAATCGCACCGAAAGCTGTATATTATGACAAAACTGCGGAATTTCCATATGAAACATTTCAAAAAATGGGCGAATTAGGATTATTAGGAATCCCATTCCCTGAAGAGTATGGAGGTTCAGGTGGCGATACTGTATCGTACGCGTTAGCAGTTGAAGAAATTGGTCGTGCTTGTGGTGGGACAGGATTAAGTTACGCTGCAACAATTTCATTAGGTGCTTCTCCAATTTATTATTTCGGTACAGAAGAACAAAAACAGAAATATTTAATTCCAATGGCATCAGGTAAAACTTTAGGTGCTTTCGGATTAACTGAGCCGAACGCTGGATCTGATGCAGGTGGTACACAAACGAAAGCTGTATTAGATGGAGACGAGTATGTTATTAGTGGTGAAAAGTGTTGGATTACAAATGCAGAGTATGCAAATACAATTATTGTAACCGCTATCAACGGTGTTGAAGATAATGGTAGAAAGCGTATTTCGGCATTTATCGTACCGACTACAAGTGAAGGATTAACGATTTCAAGTCCTTACGATAAGATGGGTGTACGTGCTTCTAATACATGTGAAATCGTACTTGATGGTGTACGTGTACCGAAAGAAAATATTCTTGGTGATGTAAATAAAGGATTTAAACAATTCTTATATACACTTGATGGAGGACGTATTTCAATCGCAGCATTAGCAGTAGGTATTGCACAATCTGCATTTGAACGTGCGCTGCAATATGCGAAAGAACGTCAACAATTTGGAAAGTCAATCTCTAATTTTCAAGCGATTCAATTTAAATTAGCTGATATGGCGACTGAAGTAGAACTTGCACGTAATTTAGTACATAAAGCAGCTTGGTTAAAAGATAATGATAAACCTTTCGGTAAAGAAGCGGCTATGGCAAAGTTATTTGCATCTGAGGCTGCTAGTCGTATTGCAAATCAAGCGGTACAAATTCACGGTGGATACGGCTATATGCGTGAATATGAAGTGGAACGACATATTCGTGATGCAAAACTATTAGAAATTGGTGAAGGAACTTCTGAAATTCAACGTCTCGTAATTGCAAGACATTTAGGATGTAGATAAAAAGGAGGAATCACTATGTTTCAAAAAATATTAATTGCTAATCGCGGGGAAATCGCAGTTCGTATTATGAAAACTTGTCAAAAACTTGGCATTCGCACTGTTGCTATTTATTCTGAGGCTGATGAAAATGCCCTACATGTAAAAATGGCAAATGAAGCTTACTTAGTAGGCGGACCGCGTGTCCAAGAAAGCTATTTAAACCTTGAAAAAATTATTGAAATAGCTAAGAAGACAAATGCTGAAGCAATCCATCCGGGATATGGATTATTATCAGAGAATCCGTCTTTTCCGGTTCGCTGTAGAGAAGAAGGGATTGTATTTATCGGTCCATCAGAAGAAATCATTACGAAAATGGGAAGTAAAATCGAGTCTCGTATTGCAATGCAAGCTGCAGATGTCCCAGTAGTTCCAGGTATAACTACAAATATTGAAACTGCTGAAGAAGCAATTGAAATTGCAAAACAAATTGGTTATCCATTAATGCTGAAGGCATCCGCAGGCGGCGGAGGCATTGGAATGCAGTTGATGGAAACTGAGCAAACGCTCACCAAAGCATTTGAAAGTAACAAAACAAGAGCACAAAACTTCTTCGGTAACGGAGAAATGTATTTAGAGCGCTATATTGCAGATGCACATCATATTGAAATTCAGCTTTTAGCAGATACACATGGTAACACAGTGTATTTATGGGAGCGTGAATGTTCCGTGCAGCGCCGAAATCAGAAAGTAATTGAAGAAGCACCTTCACCATTTTTAGATGAAGGTACGCGAAAGGCGATGGGAGAAGTGGCTGTACAAGCTGCCAAAGCTCTAGGCTATACAAATGCAGGTACAGTTGAGTTTCTTGTAGATGATCAGAAGAACTTTTATTTCTTAGAGATGAATACGAGATTACAAGTAGAGCATCCAGTTACAGAAGAAATTACTGGTTTAGATCTTGTAGAACAACAACTTCTAATTGCATACGGTGAGAAACTATCATTTACACAAGATGATGTAAAACGTAGTGGTCATGCCATTGAGGCACGTATTTATGCAGAGGATCCGAAAACTTTCTTCCCATCACCTGGGAAAATTACAAATTTAACGCTTCCATCAAATGTACGTATTGATCACTTTTTGGAGAATCAAGTCACGATTACACCTTTCTACGATCCAATGATTGCGAAAGTTATTGCTCATGGTGAAACTCGTGAAGAAGCAATTTCAAAATTACATGATGCTTTAGAAGAATTAAAAGTAGAAGGTATTAAAACGAACACGCCAATGCTACTTCAAGTATTGGAAGACGATGTGTTCAAAAGTGGTATTTATACAACGGGTTTTGTAACGAAACAACTTGTTAAAAAATAAGATTTAACAATATTAAGGGGGAAAAAATGATGACGAAGGTATATGCATCGATGGCAGGAAATGTATGGAAGATTGTTGTAGGAGTAG
This sequence comes from Bacillus cereus group sp. N6, assembly GCF_016483705.1. Lineage (NCBI taxonomy): Bacteria > Bacillati > Bacillota > Bacilli > Caryophanales > Bacillaceae > Bacillus > Bacillus cereus group sp. N6. Next base: position 56,339 of record NZ_JAEHBI010000006.1, on the reverse strand, counting down.
GAGATACAGTAGAGGAAGAGCAGGATGTCGTCATTTTGGAATCTATGAAAATGGAAATTCCAATCATTTCAGAAGAAGCTGGCACAGTTATGAAAATTAATGTGCAAGAAGGCGATTTTGTAAATGAAGGAGATGTATTACTAGAAATTGAATAGGGAGATATAGGGGGAAGCGAATTGAAACTACCTAATTTTGCTGTCATTAAAGAAGTCGGGCCACGTGATGGCTTACAAAATGAAAAAAAGATTGTTGGCACAAAAGATAAAGTAAAATGGATTCAACTACTTACAGAGGCGGGATTATCGTACGTTGAAGTTTCCTCATTCGTTCACCCTAAATGGGTCCCTGCATTAGCAGATGCAAATGATGTGTTTTCTGAGCTGAAAAGGGATCCCAATGTTACTTATGCAGCGCTTGTTCCAAATCAAAATGGTTTGGAACGAGCTTTTTTGCAAAATGTAGATGAGGTGAATGTTTTTTTATCAGCAAGTGAATCTCATAATAAAAGTAATATTAATAAATCAATTAAAGAAGCATTAGTTGTAATTGAAGATATAACAAAACAGGCATTATTCGAAGGAAAAAAGGTAAGAGGCTATGTTTCTACTGTATTTGGATGTCCTTATGAAGGGGATATAAGTGCCACAGCAGTTGACGAATTATGTAATCAACTATTTTCATACGGCATTTATGAAGTATCTCTTGGTGACACGATTGGTGTAGCGAATCCACTACAAGTAGAGCGAGTATTAGAGCATTTATTAAAGAAATATGATGCTTCGCAGTTTGCAATGCACTTCCATAATACGTATGGAATGGCTCTGGCGAATGTAGTTAAGTCATTAGAATATGGTATTACAACATTTGATAGTTCTTGTGGTGGTCTTGGTGGATGTCCATATGCACCAGGAGCATCAGGCAATGTTGCAACCGATGACTTAGTTCATATGCTCCATAAGTTAGGGGTCCAAACGAATATTGATGAAGAGAAGTTATTGAAAGCGAGTCAATTCATTCAAAGTAAATTAAATATCCAATTACCGAGTCATGTGTATAGAGCGCTTCAACATAAAACGATAAGTAGGTGAGAAGATGCTACAATTACAAAACATTTCAGTTGATTATGTAACACCTCACGTTGTAAAGATTTCATTATATCGTGAAAGACAAGCAAACTCATTATCTTTAGCGTTATTAGAAGAGTTACAAAACATATTAACTCAAATAAGTGAAGAGTCCAATACTCGTGTAGTTATTTTAACAGGTGCTGGTGAAAAAGCGTTTTGTGCTGGTGCTGATTTAAAAGAACGTGCTGGTATGAATGAGGAACAAGTTCGCCATGCTGTTAGTATGATTCGCACTACTATGGAGATGGTTGAACAATTACCACAGCCAGTTATTGCTGCTATAAACGGAATCGCCCTTGGTGGTGGTACGGAATTAAGTTTAGCTTGTGATTTTAGAATTGCGGCTGAATCTGCAAGTCTTGGTCTTACTGAAACTACACTTGCAATTATACCAGGAGCAGGTGGTACGCAGCGTTTACCAAGATTAATTGGTGTTGGTAGAGCGAAAGAATTAATTTATACAGGCAGACGTATTTCAGCGCAAGAAGCAAAAGAATATGGTTTAGTAGAATTTGTTGTACCAGCTCATTTACTTGAAGAGAAAGCGATTGAAATAGCAGAGAAAATTGCTAGTAATGGCCCTATTGCTGTTCGATTAGCAAAAGAAGCAATTTCAAACGGTATTCAAGTTGATTTACATACCGGATTACAAATGGAAAAACAAGCGTATGAAGGTGTAATCCATACGAAAGATAGATTAGAAGGATTACAAGCATTCAAGGAAAAACGCACACCAATGTATAAGGGGGAGTAAATATGTTAGATCAAAAACAACAATCGAATACATTTGAAGAACGAGTTGAAACGATTAAACAAGGCGGCGCACCAAAGTATCATGAACAAAACAAAGCAAAAGGAAAACTATTCGTTCGAGATCGCTTAGCTCTTTTATTTGATAATGGTGAATATGTAGAAGATGCATTATTTGCAAATTGTGAACAAACAGGATTACCTGCTGATGGTGTTATAACGGCAACGGGTAAAATACATGGTCGTACTGCATGCGTAATGGCAAATGATTCAACGGTAAAGGCTGGATCATGGGGCGCACGTACAGTTGAAAAGATTTTACGTATTCAAGAAACGGCAGAAAAATTACGTGCTCCGTTATTTTATTTAGTTGACTCTGCTGGAGCACGTATTACAGATCAAGTAGAAATGTTCCCAGGGCGCCGCGGTGCAGGAAGAATCTTCTACAATCAAGTGAAATTATCAGGTAAAGTTCCTCAAGTATGCTTATTATTTGGACCTTCGGCAGCTGGTGGCGCATATATTCCAGCCTTTTGTGACATTGTTATGATGGTAGAAGGGAATGCATCTATGTACTTAGGTTCTCCTCGTATGGCGGAGATGGTTATCGGCGAGAAGGTAACTTTAGAGGAGATGGGCGGAGCTCGTATGCATTGCTCTGTATCAGGATGCGGAGATGTTTTATGTAAAACAGAAGAAGATGCGATTAAACAAGCAAGACAATACATTTCATATTTTCCAAACAACTACTTAGAGAAGACTCCATTGGTTACACCTCAAGAACCGAAACAATTCGAAAAAACGTTAGAACAAATCATTCCAGAAAATCAAAATGCTCCTTTCAATATGAAAGATCTCATTAATAGAGTTATTGATGAAGGTTCTTTCTATGAAGTAAAAAAATTATTTGCTCAAGAACTAATTACAGGCTTGGCACGTATTGATGGTAAGCCAGTTGGTATTATTGCGAATCAACCGCGTATGAAAGGCGGCGTATTATTCCACGATTCAGCGGATAAAGCAGCGAAGTTTATTAATTTATGTGATGCATATCATATTCCATTGTTATTCCTTGCAGATGTACCTGGATTTATGATTGGTACAAAAGTAGAGCGTGCTGGTATTATTCGTCATGGTGCAAAGATGATTTCTGCAATGAGTGAAGCAACTGTACCGAAAATTTCTATCGTTGTTCGTAAAGCATACGGTGCTGGTTTATATGCAATGGCAGGTCCAGCCTTTGAACCAGATTGCTGCCTAGCATTACCGACAGCTTCTATTGCAGTAATGGGTCCAGAAGCGGCAGTCAATGCTGTATATGCAAATAAGATTGCAGCTTTACCAGAAGAAGAGCGTGATAGCTTCATTGCTGAAAAACGCGAAGAGTATAAGAAAGATATTGATATTTACCATTTGGCATCAGAGATGGTCATTGATGGTATTGTTCATCCAAACAATTTAAGAGAAGAGTTAAAAGGACGATTCGAAATGTATATGAGTAAATATCAAGTATTTACAGATCGTAAACATCCTGTTTATCCAGTTTAAAAGCCCTATTTAGGGCTTTCTTGCTCAAAAAATCAAGGAGGGGAAAACATTGAAACAAGCAGTTTGGTTTCCAACAGAAGAATATAAAGAAAAAACGCGTTTATATGGCTGGATGAAATCATTGGGCTATGAAGATTATGAAACGTTTTATAATAAATCTATTGAAGAAACAGCATGGTTTTGGGGAGAAGCTGAGAAAGCGGTTGGCTATCAATGGATGAAACCTTATACAGAAGTGCTAGATTTAGAAAATGGTACACCGTTTGCACAGTGGTATAATGGCGGAACATGTAACGTAGTAGAATCAGTTTTATCACGCTGGCTTGCAGATGATGAAACAAGAATGCAACCAGCACTACAGTATGAGGGAGAAAATGGAACTTCAAAATCATTTACATATGAAGATCTTGACAACTGGGTAAGTCGCGTTGCAAACGGTTTGAAACATGCGGGTATTGAAAAAGGTGACCGTGTAACAATTTATATGCCGATGATTCCGGAAACAGTTGTTTCAATGCTAGCTGTTATGAAAATCGGAGCAATTATTTCACCAATATTCTCTGGATTTGCGTCTGATGCAGTCATGACTCGTGTACAAGCGGCAGGATCAAAAATGATCATTACTGCAGATGGTTTTTCACGCCGAGGTAAAGTTGTTTCATTAAAAGACGAAGTAGATAAAGCTTGCGAACATTGTCCAACTGTTGAAAAAGTTGTTATTGTTCGTCATGCAGGAAATGATTTTACACCACATAATTATGATTTCCCATGGAGTGCGCTAGAAAAAGAAAAACCATTTACACATGCTGAAGAGATGAATAGTGATGATCCGTTAATGCTCATTTATACATCAGGTACAACTGGAAAACCGAAAGGAACAGTACATACACATGCTGGTTTCCCTTTGAAATCTGCATTTGATGCAGGATTTGGAATGAACATCAAACAAGGTGACCGCGTATTATGGGTAACTGATATGGGCTGGATGATGGGACCATTTTTATTATTCGGCTCTCTCATTAATGGAGCAACGATGGTTATGTACGAAGGTGTTCCAGATTTCCCAGAAGCAGATCGTTTATGGGTGACTGTTGATAAATATGAAATTACACATCTCGGTATATCACCAACATTAATTCGTGCGTTAATGGCAAAGGGTGATGATTATGTAAATAAACATTCGCTCAAGAGTTTAGAAGTATTCGCATCAACAGGTGAACCTTGGAATCCAGATCCTTGGATGTGGCTATTTGAAACAGTTGGAAAAAATAATGTACCAATTTGTAACTATTCAGGCGGAACTGAAATTTCTGGTGGGATTTTCGGAAACGTCCTTATTAAACCAATTGCACCGATTAGTTTTAACGCATCTTTACCAGGAATGGCAGCGGTTGTGCTCGATGATCAAGGCAATCCAATTCGTGATGAAGTTGGAGAATTATGTTTAGAGAAACCTTGGGTTGGTATGACGAAAAGTTTCTGGGAAGACGATGAGCGTTATGTGAACACGTATTGGTCACGTTTTGAAAATAAATGGGTTCATGGTGACTGGGTGATTTATGATGGTGAGCAATATATTATTACAGGACGCTCAGATGATACGTTAAACATTGCTGGAAAACGTATTGGACCTGCAGAATATGAATCTATTCTTGTGAAGCATAATGATGTCATAGAAGCTGCCGCGATTGGAGTACCTGATGATGTAAAAGGTGAAGTTTGTCATTGTTTTGTAGTATTAAGGGACGATGTAACATTCACAGGAGAGTTAAAGAAAGAATTAATGAGTTTAGTAAACTCTCATATCGGAAAAGCATTGTGTCCAAAAGATATTCACGTTGTAGAAGATTTACCAAAAACACGAAATTCTAAAGTAATGCGACGTGTTATTAAAGCAGCTTACTTAGGAAAAGAGTTAGGAGATTTATCGTCACTTGTAAATCCTGAAGTAGTTCCGTTTATTCAGGGGTTACAGTCTAGCAAACTATAAAATTACGAATGAGCTCTATTTACATAGAGCTCATTTTTAATGTTTACAAAAAGATAAGAGAGAAAAAGTAAATTTGAAGTTAAAAAATCTACTATTAGTGTTAAGTATATCTGTTTGTTTTTAGTTTTTATCAAAATAGGATACTATGGCTGTCTATTCAATGGAGTGATTGAATTTTGTTAAGAATGAAAATTTAGTGAAGAAAAAAGTAATGAATAAAAGGAGAAATCCCTGGGGGACAGGGATTCAATAAGGGAGATATCATTGTCGTTCAATGTCGAAATTTGGCGTATCCGACAAATTAATATTATCACGAATTTTCAGGAGATTGTGATAGTGGATGTGTCAAAAATGTGTACGGGTTTCATATAAAAGTGTTATTTAAATAGGAAAAGGGAAAAGAATTAAGTTCACTGGTTCTTAAGATTTTTCCCTTTTAAATTTACTGTTTGTTCGTTGTTCTATATACATCTGAAATTGGTAAATCTTCGCCATGTAAAGCTTGAGTACTGTCCTTTTTGTTTGAATCATGTGCCTCCTGAGATGTTTCTTGCATTTGCTCTTGGGCTTTACTAGGAGTATTCAGCGCATCTGATGACACATAATCAAGTTGTTGACTTAATAGATTTTTCTTATCCATGTTATGTAGCTCCTTTTTGAACTTAGATATAAAAACGATGTCTTTTTAAATAGTTACGTGGGTATTATGTATCTTTGAATGGAATTATATACACAAACTATATTGAGAATTTAACTAATAATAAAAAGCACTTGTGATGACAAGCTGAAGAAATATAAAGATCATTAGTCCTTAATAAAAGCGTTATTTTAGTAGGGTGTAGATTAAATAGGACCTGTTGTACGGAACAAGTCCTTTCAAAAAGGACAACAGATAATGACTGGGGGTTACTTGAACATTTCTATTAGTGGTAACTAGATCCCACTACAAAATTTCATTTGAAAGGAACATCCCAATGATAAAAAAGAGCACTGTAAATCAGTGCTCATCTTATTAGATATGGCTTAGTCCTTAAAAATAAAACCATTATGGACAATTCACAATGGTAATAGTGACGCTAGCCATTGTTCCAGGAGAATCAAGAAGTGAAGCAGTAACGGTTACTGTTCCAGGCCCATTAGCGGCTAGAAATACAGCGTTAAAGTTACCTGAAGCATTGGTAATGACCGCAAGAGGAACCATGAAAGCAAGAGAAGGGTTACTGAATGAAAAACTGACCACTACTCCTGGAGTAGGACTACCGTTTACTAATACTTGACCCGAAAAAAATAAAGTATTATTTCCTTGAGTGGATATACATGCTGTGGTTTCGTTAGAAGTCAAGGTAATAGAGGCAGGCCCAGCAGGAAGATTAAATCCAGTTGGTCCAGTTGGTCCGGTAGAACCGGTTGATCCTGTAGAACCGGTGGGACCAGTAGGGAATTGAAAGGGTTGAACAGGTGGAAGTGTAGGTCCAATAGAACCCGGATTAAGTGCAGCAAAATATAAAAACTCGTCCATTATTTATCACCTCTAAAAATCGTATTACTAATAGTAAATGTAATGATAGAGCAATGTGAAATGGACAAGCGGTTGTATTTTAATAAATTAAACAAAATAGTTATTTGATAGAAAAAGAAATTAGTATGTTTATTTTAGAAATTAAATATAAAAAGGCGATTATCGTCAAATCGCCTTTTTGGGTAATGCAGTGTAATTTTATTCAGTTATTTGAAATAAAGTTTCATTCGGTTTGGAAAATCCATACAGTTTCCTTGCCAATTTTAAAATCTCTTCTTCACTACCTGTTAAAGCCTTAACATCATTTTTAAGGGAATGACCATCCTTCTTTAAAGAAGATAATTTTTGTTGCTCCGTATTAAGCGTGATTTGTTTTTCTTTAATCATTTCTTGTTGGTTATTAAGAGAATATTGAAGGACAAAAATTACAGATAATATAAAAGCCAAAGTAGTTATAATACGGCGTCTTGTTTTTTTATTATTACCTTGTTGGATGTTAGGGTTCACTTGCTGTGAGGGTATCTTAGGATTTGATTGTTGTGATGATATTTTTGGGATGTTTCCCATTAAAATGCCTCCATTACTGATTGTAGAATTTAAACTGTTTAAAAGTATTATAAATGTTCAATGGGAATTTTAGAAGATAGTTTAATATAGGTGAGTTTTGTAAAGTTTAAACAAAATCCTTATTTAAATAAAAGGAACCCCGATTGTCTGCAGGGCTCCTAAGGGTAATCGTCAAGTAATGACGTACTCGACTAGTTAACGATATCATGAATTTTTTGGTAAATATACTGGTAAATGCGTCCAAATTAATGAGAGCATTATTTGAAACAAAAACGCTATTTTAATAGGGAGGGGAATAATGATGATTCCATGGGACAAGCGAGTATACATTGTATTAAGGTGATCATTTTATTACAGAGGGGACAATTTTAGAGGTTAGTGAAAAGGCGAATAAATCATTATATTGGCTTTGGTGCATGTTAGCTCCAAGCTATGAAAAAGTGTGCGGTAATAGTACAAAGCGACTTCGGTTGATTCGGATAGATGATGATGAAGAATGATATAAAAATTTCATTTTGTAGAGAAATGAGGTGATTAAGGATGGGCATAGAATATGCCATGTTTGTATTAAAAAAGAGCAGAATTTAGCCTATATATAAAGATGTTGGAATTGTTCTAAAGGGGGGGAATATCTGAAATATAAATAATTGAGGGGAGTGAACTAATAATGGAAACTAGTACTTTTTTAGGATTGTTTTGGGGATGGATAACGGTTATCGTATCGGGAATACTTTTCGTACGTCCATCGGTACTACGTGAATTGAAAAAATTAGTGGTTGAAGACAGAGGATTTGGTATTATGTATGGTTTTCTATCGATTTTCCTAGGGTTAGGTAGTGTAATCCTACATAATGTATGGGTATTCAATTGGCAGGGGTTCCTAACGGTTATTGCATGGCTTGCATTATTAAAGGGAATCTACATAATTGCATATCCTGAACCCTCCAAGAAAACAGACTTTGAATTAAGGGTACTATCTACACGTATAGCGCTCGCTATCATTGGCGCCTTGGCTTTATGGATGCTTATAGTAATCTATATAAAATAATCCTTTTCTAATAAGAACTATATTAAAATAAATCTCTACGTGTTCATTGACAAAAAGCTGACTATACTTAGTCAGCTTTTTGTATATTACATTCTAGTATTTATCGGTCACAAAAGACATGTTCTCTCTTTTAAGTCGATATCGAAAATATTACCAATTTTTTCTTTTACAATGACAACAAATAAAGAAACATTTACAACGACACTTATTTCGTTTAGAACTCCAATCATCATCACAATGATTCTTTTCTTTAGATTTCCACCAATCATCATTACAATGCTTTTCCTTAGAACTCCAATCATCATCACAATGATTCTTTTCTTTAGATTTCCACCAGTCATCACAACAATGCTTTTTCTTAGAACTCCAGCAATCATTTTTCCAGGACATTCTTTTATACCTCCCTTCAATAGGATTCATACTATTCTATGTTTTAGTAAAAGAATGGCTTGTTTATTAACCTATTATTTTACCTTTATATGATAGAGTGCTTTCTACTAGATATAGAATTCATACAAACTATGCTAATTTTCAGGAGATAGTTGAGAGAACTACTGGTTATGATATTAATCAACAAACACTTGTTGAAGGAAACGTTAAGATTTTAAATAATATCTTATTTTGGAGTACGCTTTTTTGAATGTATATTTCACAACAGCAAAGGTACTATATTAATGCAAACAAAGCCTATGTATATGGTATATGTGAAGTAATAGGAAAAGCTGGGGACTCTTAAAGGAGCTGACTTATAAGAGGTTGTCTAAACTTTAAATTCAGCAGAATTAAATCCAATTCCCCTCATTAAACAAGCTTCAAATTGTTAGAGGCCTGTTTTTATAGTTAATAAAGAAAAGAATGTCTAATACAATTGTTTGTTTTTTCCTTTCTATGTGTTTGTCTCTTACACTTTTAAGCTTGTGGACATACTTTACTAATAGAAAGGATTAGGGGGTGAGGTTTTGGGTTCTCGATTTAATAATTGTAAAAAGAAGTGTACATGTAAACAGGATGATTGTTGGGATGCTTTCGAAGAATGTAAAAAAGAACAAGAAGAACAAAATAAAAAATGCGATTGTTGCTGTGTACAAGGAATTAGAGATGAGCTTAAAAAATTAGTAAACAGAGCCGTGCGAATTACTACAGTAGGAAATAATTATGCAGGAACTGTTTCTTCAGTCACTTGTGATGTTGTAAAGCTTGCTAATAGTGCTGGGGTAGTTACAGTAATTATATCAGTTTGTAAAATTGAAGCGATTGAACCATTGTTGACATAGGAAACATTGCATAATTAGGCTATGTTTTTGTAAAGCCATTCTTATGAATGGCTTTATTTTAAATTCATATAAAAGGAGAATATATTCTTTATATAGAAATAAGTTTGAGTTTAAAAAGTATGATATACGAAAGGAGCATGAAAGTGATTAAACTAGAAACCTTTAAAAAGTCTGATTTCAAACAATTAATAAATTGGATTAATTCCGAAGAATTTTTAATACAATGGTCGGGAAATGCATTTACATATCCTTTAAATGAACAGCAATTAGAAAAATATATAGAAAGTGCAAATACACTTGCATTCAAAGTGATAGATGAAGAGACTAAAGAAGTAATTGGTCATATTTCACTTGGACAAATTGACAATATAAATAATTCTGCGAGGATTGGAAAAGTGCTAGTTGGTGATACGAAAATGAGAGGACATTCTATAGGGAAACATATGATGAAAGCAGTACTTCATGTTGCTTTTGAAGAATTAAAACTACATAGAGTAACTCTAGGTGTTTATGATTTTAATACATCGGCCATCTCATGTTATGAAAAAATAGGATTTGTAAAAGAAGGTTTATTAAGAGAGTCAAAAAAAGTTGGAGAAACGTATTGGAATTTATGGGAAATGAGTATGTTAGAATATGAATGGAGCGATAAAAAATAATAGTTACCTATAACTATGTTATGTTAATTAAAAGGGGTATGGTTGGGAATTATGAATAATAAAACGAAAATCATTACAATTGCAGCTGTTTCAGGAGGAGGTAAAACTACTGTTACAGAAAAATTAACTCAAAAGTTAACAAATTCAAAAGCACTATATTTTGATAGCTATCACTTTAAAAACTGTCCTAGTGATATTTGTAAATGGATTGATGATGGAGCAAATTATGATGAATGGGTACTTACGCCATTAATTCATGATATTCAGCACCTTAAACGAGAGGGTAATGTAGATTATATTATTGTAGATTATCCTTTTGCATACTTAAATAGTGAAATGCGAGAGTTTATTGATGTAACTATATTTATCGATACACCTTTAGATATTGCGATGGCTAGAAGAATTTTGCGAGATTTTAAAGAAGATACAATAGATGAAATACATAATGATTTGAAACATTACATGACATTTGCGAGAAAAGCATATTTAGAGGCAATTCATACTGTTAAGCCGAATTCGGATATTGTATTGGATGGCTCTTTATCTGTAAGTAAAATAATTAATCATGCTGTAGAGGAACTTGGCCTGAGAGAAGTGATTGTCAATGGTTAAATGTATAGAGGAATATGTGCAAGTTGATGATTTTAAAATGTATACGAAAAAGTTTCAAGGAAAGAAGCTGCAGCCAGTTATTATAATGGAGGCAGGTTATGGCGATTATTCAAAGGCGTGGGACCATATTGCTGAAGAGTTGATGGAATATGGAACGGTACTTACATATGATCGAGCGGGATTAGGGAAAAGTGGGAACAGTTCCAAGAGACGTATTAGTTCTGAAATGGTAAAAGATTTAAGAAGTTGCTTAGCGCAACTACAATTGAAACCACCTTATATTTTTGTAGGACATTCTTTTGGCGGTATAAATGCACGTTTATTTGCGACTTCTTATCCCAAAGATTTGTTGGGAATCGTTTTGGTTGATTCGACACCGGAAAATTATAAAGAAGATTTTCTGCCAATCATGTCTCCAGAATTTCAAGAAGCTTACTATAAACAGTTTGTATATGAAAGTTCTTATGAAGAGTTTACATTTAGTTTAAGTGAAGTAGATAGACATTGTAAATCAATGAATGATATTCCACTTGTCGTGTTAGCTGCGGGTAAAAAAGCTTTTTATTCGCCAGATGCACAAATGAAATGGTTACAATTGCAAGAAGAATTATTAAGCCTATCAAGCAATAATAAATTTGTAATTGCAGAGCAAAGCGGCCATTATATTCAAAAAGATGATCCGTATTATGTAATAGGTTCTATTAAATGGATTATTGAGGTAGGGGAGAGATAAAAATGTACACTTTATTTCAATACAATTGGCAAGTAAGAGATGATTGGTTTAAGTGGTGTGAACAACTTTCAGAGGAAGAATTACTCCGCAAGCGTGTAGGTGGTGTTGGGAGTGTTTTAGAAACATTATTCCATATTGTCGATGTTGAGTACAGCTGGATTAGTGCGCTTCAAGGAAAAGAAGATAATGAACCGCAGTTTAAAGATTATCAATCCATCCAAAAAGTGAAAGCGTTATCTGATTTATATAAACGAGAATTAGAAGATTTTTTACAAGAATGGTCATCTACCGTAGAATGTAAGATATTAAAAGCTTCGTGGACCGATAAAACATATACATACGGTGAAGTTTTAAGACATGTAATTGTGCATGAAATTCATCATATCGGTCAGCTATCTATATGGGCGAGAGAGTTAGATCTTCAGCCTGTTTCAGCGAATTTAATTGGAAGAGGATTATAAATTTAGAAACCGGCTTGCACTGTAAATGCAAGCCGGTTTTTATATAAAAGAAGATTTCCTAGTTGAAATCCTCGGATTTTTTCTGACGTATATGTAAAAACATTAAAATTGTAATAATGAAGAAAATCAATAATGTTTGTATAATCAAATTTTTAAACTGAAGTAAAACTGTCCACGATGTAACAGCATCTTTAAAAGCTTGGAGTGCAGAGTACGAGGAAGGATCAAAACCGTACTGTAGTAACTATTTTGTTTCAATAAAAGTACTGTTTTCTTCATTGGAGTCTAATATTACGGAAATAAGTCTAGTATCTCCTCGTTTTGCTGTACTGACAAAACTATAATTACCATTAGTTGAAAAACTAGTTTGTAAGCCGTCAACACCTTGGAGTTTAATGTTTTTATTAAGAGAATAAATCATTTTATTTGTGTTGAAAACTTTTGAGTCTTTGAAGGTAAATTGGTAAGAGGTTAGTTTCGTAACATTCAATACATCTGGAAAGTCTTTTACTAATTGTGTCGCTAGTTTAGCTACGTCTATAGCTGTTGTAGTTGATTGTTTATTTGTATCGTTATTCATTCCAGTAGCATTTAGAAACGGGGATGGTTGTGATAACTTTAGTTGTTTTGCTTTTTCATTCATTAAAAGTGTAAAGTTATCTTCGTTTCCAGCAATGTGTTCTGCAAGGGCAAGTGCGGAACGATTATTCCCTGTCAAAAACAATGCATGAAGTAAATCACGAACTGTCGTTTTATCTTTCGAAGTTACTTGTATAGGACTCGTTTCTGCTCGGAAAACTTCGTTACTTATTTTTACTAATTCATCTAACTGTATTTTTCCTTCATTCAGTTGTTCCAGTGTGATATACTCTGTCATTAATTTAGATAAAGTAGCTGATTGTATAGGAGTTTCTTCATTTTTTTTATAAACAACTTCACCTGAATTAGCATCTATTAAAATAGCTGATTTAGCTTGAATAATTGGACCATTTACATAGAGGTAAAAATATAAAACGATAAGTGCTGTAATAACAAAAGATAAGAATAAAATTGTGAACTTTTTCAAGAATTGCATAAGCGATCCTCCTACTATGACATCAATAATACTATTGTAAAAAGGAATGCTTAATTAGGAAGAAAGAAAAGGTAAAGAATTTCTAAAGAATTATAAAGGATTATTAAATTTTGGATTTTAATGGAAAATAAAAGGTCCAATTTCTTACCATATAAGAAATTGGACCTAAAATTAAGTTGTATTAACATTTATATGGTTGTAGTTTTACAGTGAAAGTTGTTTTTTTATCATCACTATATACTTCAATTGTTCCTTTATGCAATTCCACAATACTTTTTGCAATTGCCAATCCGAGTCCAGATCCACCAGTGTTCGTAGAGCGAGATTTTTCAACGCGATAAAAACGTTCAAAAATATGAGGTAAATCCGTACTAGGAATAGGTTGGCCGTAATTTGTTATATCTATAGTAATCATATTATTGCTTTCATAGGCAGTGAGGTCGATATATCCACCGTCGTTTCCATAAGCGATAGCATTTATAATAAGATTTTCAAACACACGCACTAATTTGTCTCCATCAGCTAATACCATGAGTTTTTGAGATGGGAAAGAAGGTCGACATTCTATATTAGCTTCTTGAACTTGTATGCGGAATTGAACAGTTAATTGCCCAAGTAGCTCTACAATATCAATGGGAACAGAATATAAACTTAACTCTTTATTTTGAACACGTGTATATTCAAACAAATCATTCATTAATGCATTAAGACGGGTTACTTTATCGTAAATGACTTGTATATAATGACGTAATTCCACTTCATCTCTATAATTATCATGGTGGATTAAATTCACGTATCCAACTATAGAAGTAAGAGGAGTACGTAAATCATGCGATACATTTGTAATAAGTTCACTTTTTGCTTGTTCCGCCTGTCTCTCTTCATCAATTGAAACTTTCAATTGTTCAACAATTTGATTAACCCCGGTTGCTAACTCTTCCAGGTAATTATGATGTACGATAGAAACTTTATGATTGAAGTTTCCATTTGCAATATAACGAATTTCTTCTATCATTTTTTTAATACAAGTTTCATAATAAATCTTTCTTTCATGACGATAAAAAATGTATAGGTAGGATGAGAAAATAGAAAATAAAAACAAATAAGATACAATCATCATCCATAGAGATTCCTTTATTCCTTTATATTTTTCATATCCAAAAATTCGAATGAATTCTTTTCCGAGCTCACTTAACGTAAGTGAACTTTCAATTACACTTGTAACGAGGCGATATATAATTAATTCAGTAATAGGAGTAAGTGTGATAGCTAACATAAACCAAAAAATCAACTTCCATTTTGGGATATCTTTTAATATATCAAATGCTTCATTTCTCAATTTTATAGCCTACTCCCCAAACAGTATGAATAAACTTCTCTCCATTCATTCCTGTTTCAAGTTTATCCCGTAAATTACTAATGTGAACCATTACAGTTTTATTTGAACCATAACCATCTTCGTTCCATACGCGTTCAAAAATTTCTTCGGAACTAAATACTCTTCCGGTATTACTCGCAAGTAAATATAAAATATCAAATTCAATAGATGTAAGTTTAATATATTCTCCATTTACTTTAACAGTATGATTATGTTTGTGTATTTCAGCAGAACGAATACGAATAATACCATCTTCATTTTTGGAGGAAGTGGCATTTTGGAAAGATGATCTTCGTAACAAAGCTTTCACTCTAGCTACTAATTCTAATGGATTGAATGGCTTAATCATATAATCATCTGCACCTGTCATAAGACCTAATATTTTATCCATATCTTCTGCTTTTGCACTCAGCATAAGAATAGGTACAGTATTATTCTCACGAACTTCCTGACAAACTTCTAATCCATTACGCTTTGGCATCATAATATCCAAAACCATAAGGTCAACATCATATGTAGAAATCATTTGCAATGCCTCATCGCCATCGTATGCTTTATAAATGTTATAGCCTTCATTTCGCAAATAAACAGCAAGTAACTCAACAATTTCTTTATCATCATCAATAATTAATATGTTTTTATTCATTATGTAGTTCCTTTCCTTACAAATCATTAACATTACTATAATATCAAACATTTATGTATTTTGTAGCAATGATTCACCATAAAATTTCATGTAACGTATAAAAAGGGATTAAAACATTCATAACGAATACAAATAAAAAGGATATTTAAATACAGCGTTATATTGAAAGTTAGGAAGAAAGGTGACTTGAGATGTTTTATAAGGATATATAATCATTTACTCCAACTGGAAAAATTGAAAATGATATAAAATCATTTCTATTAAAATACAATAAAGAACTTACTTATAAACATTCAATTCGGGTGGCAAAAGAAGCCCGTAAAATTGCGATTACGTATCATGTAAATGAAGAAAAGGCAGCGATTGCAGGATATTTACATGATATTAGTGCAATCTTTCCAAATGAAGATCGGGTTGCAGTTGCTGAAGAATTTGGAATAGAGATATTACAAGAAGAACGAGAATTTCCAATGATTATTCATCAAAAGTTATCGAAAGTAATTGCAAAAGAGATATTTAAAGTGGATGATGAAGAAATCTTAAATGCAATTTGCTGCCATACTACACTACGTAAACTTGCAACGAAAATGGATTTAGTGTTATTTGTTGCTGATAAAATAGAATGGGATCAAAATGGAGCACCACCATATTTAGTAGAAGTAAAAAAAGAATTAGAAAAATCTTTAGAACATGCTGCTTTTGCATATATTTCATATTTGTGGGACAGAAAAGACACGTTGAAAGTTATACATCCATGGCTAGAAGATGCATATTGGCAGTTAAAAGAAATTGTAGAGTAGAAAGGAATTAAGAATGCAATTAAAAGAATATATGAATGAAACATTCCCTGGAGTTACATTAGTACCACATATATACTTTCAATGGGAAAATCATTTGCATTTTCATTTTGGGAAAGGGAAAGACCTATTTGTAGAAAGAACCGACGATGTAAATAGGGAATACTTCACTCAGCTTTATACATATAATAAATACTTATTTGAAGATATATTTTCAAAAGAAGATGAAGTTTTTTTAGTAACAAATGTTTATCGATTTAAAAAGGAAAATGTGAAAAATCCGCAGAAAATTAATATATATAGACGTTTTATTCATATTAGAGATTTAAAGTATCATATAAGGCAAGAAACAATACCTTTTTTATTTGAAGAAGAAGAAGCTGACTTGTATTGTACTTATCAATTTTCATTAAAATGTTTTGCTTGTGATATAAAGTATACACCGCTTATTCAAGCTGCAAATCATGAAGATTTTCTAGGTCTTTATCCTCGTTTTGGACGCAAAAAAGAAATTTCTTATCCAGATGTATTTCTCATAAATGTAACAAAAGATATTATCATGTTTATTTACGATGATAGAGGATGTGAAGTAATTGCGAAGAATAAAGAAACAATACGAAATTTATATGAGAAATATAAAGAGTGGATTCCAGATTATGAATGAGAAAGTATAGATAAAGTATTTACATGATAACAATAGGGGAAGTGAAGCATGTAATGAAACGTATTGCAATCGTATCCGCATGGGAACCAGAACTTACGTATTTGCATCAATATTATCCAAGTGAACGTATTGAAAAACGAGCAGCTTGGGAATTTCATTTTCATTATATTAATAATATGGAAGTTATCTCCGTAATAACTGGAATTGGGAAAGTAAGTTGTGCTAGTTGTGTGCAATTATTAATTAGTGAGTTTCAGCCAGATGAGTTGTTTATGACAGGAATATGCGGAAGTCTATCAAATAAGGTGAAAAATGGACATATTGTAGTAGCCCTTAATGCAATACAACACGACGTTACTGCTGCTGGTTCAGGGGAAGATATTTTTAATTTATATAATGGTAGGACAGCACCTATTGAAACAACAAAGTCACTTGTAAGAAGAATAAAAAAGATACGATCTTATGATCCGATTCATTATGGTACATTTTTATCTGGAGATCAACGTATCCGTAGTTCAGAAATGAGATATTTACTCCATACTGTATATGGAGCATTAGCGGTTGATCAAGAAGTGGCAGCTTTTGCTTATGTGTGTCAAATCAATAACAAACCTTTTCTTAGTTTAAAAGCTGCATCAGATCAAGCAAATGATAAAACGAAAGAGGAACAAAAAATCTTTAAAATGTTAGCGTGTGAACGAGCGTGCGAGCATTTAATTGCTTTTTTACGTGTACATGAGATTAATGTAGTAAATAATAGATAGTAAGAGGGGTTAATATTGGAAAGTACAAATAAAATAGCTATTCTGGGTGCAAACGGAAACGCAGGGAAATTCCTTGTAAACGAAGCGTTAGAAAAGGGATATCAAGTAAAAATATTAACAAGAAATTCTAATAATATCAAAATAACAAATGAAAATTTAGAGATTATTAATGGAGATGCACGTGATTTTGTTTCAATACGCAAATTACTTAAAGGGTGTCGAGCTGTAATTAATGCGGTAGGTCAACCAAAAAATGAATCTTATATTTTTAGCACAGTAACGAAGCATATTTTAGAAGCAATGAAAGAATTTGAAATAAAAAGATATATACTAATTTCTGGAGGTTCTTTAGATGTTACAGGAGATCAAAAGGGAATTGTAAATAAAATAGGAGCTACCTTGTTTAAAGTATTTTTATCAAAGATGATGCAAGATAAATATAAAGAATTGCAAACTATTCAAGGTAGTGATGTAGATTGGACAATTGTTAGATTACCATTTGTTATGGAAGGGAAGAGCATTGGAAATATAAAAGAGAGTTTAGTAGATATGCCAGGAATCAAAATTCAAAATAGTGATATTGCACCATTTGTTATAAAACAAATTAACAGTGAGAGATATGTAGGGAAGTGCCCGTTTATTTCAAATTAAATGTTAAAGAATGATGGGTAGAGTGAAACTAGTACATTTTACGTATTTGAATGCTAAGTTTAACACGAGTAAGTGGGGGAGAATTTTATATGATTCAATACAAAAGATGCAGTGAAGTAAGTATAGATTTAGTGTATGAAGCTTTTAAAGATGGATTTTCAGATTACATTATTAAAATGGAAGTTTCAAATGAAGATTTTATAAAAAGGTTTTTGGGACCAGAAGGGAATTCACTAAAACATTCCTTTCTTGCTTTAGACGGTAACAAATCTGTTGGTGTAATACTTGGCGGGATAAAGGATTATGAAAACATAAAAACAATGCGTTGTGGAACATTAGCGGTTCATCCTAATTACCGCGGTATTGGTGTGAGTCAAAAATTATTTGAACTGCATAAAGAAGAGGCGCTTCAAAATGAGTGTAAGCAACTTTTTCTTGAAGTCATTGTAGGCAATGACCGAGCGATTCATTTTTATACGAAATTAGGCTATGAAAAAGTGTACGATCTATCTTATTATAATTTAAAAGATATGACTAAAATAATAAATAAAGATTGTAAGGGAATTGAAGTAAAACAATTAGAATTTCCAGCTTTTAAAGTTGAAATTCAGAAATGGTTACACTTCCATATAAATTGGCAAAATGATATGGATTATATCGGAAAAACAAACAATACATTTTATGGTGCATATGTCGATAATGATTTAAAAGGTTCTATATGTATGAATGAACAAGGTAAAATTAGTTTTCTTTTCGTAGACAAAGACTATAGAAATCGTGGTATTGGATCAAAATTATTACAAGTAGCAACAGAAAACTTAAATGTATCAAGTTTATCAATTGGTTTTCCAAACAACAATTTACTGGAAGGGTTTTTAAAGAAAACTGGATTTGAAAAGAATTCATTAGCACAATATGAAATGTATGTATTATTATAAAAAGCGAAAGGAGCCATTCTTTCGCTTTTTATTTTTGTGCTATATTGATATTTTACTTTGTATAATATTCTTTTTTTATGTAGAATAGATAGGATGGGAGGGGATGAAATGAATAATGGATTAAAGTTTAAGATTTTTGAATTGCATTGTTTCGTTCAAAAGACTTATTCTGATATTAAAATAGCATGTGATATTGCTATTTATCAAGAAAACACTTCTAAATATTTAATTTCATTAGGATTTTTAAATAAATCATATATGACTTATATAGAAGCAAAAAGATTTTATCGTGAAAATGAAGAACTTATAAGTGTAGAATTTGATAATTTCTTTCATACATATGATAAATTAGAACAAGAATTAAAAAAAGTTATTTCAACTGAAGATAAGAATCCTTCATTGCTACATAGCAGATTTGATCAGTTTCAGCAAAAAGTTGAAAATATAAATGACCTAATAAAAGTATTGCAAAACGCTCGTTAAAGAATACTTTTTCTTTTTCATATAGAAAGTATGCATTAAAAACATATTAGGGATATGACATATTGAAGAGGTGACTTTTGTTGATGACAGAAGTCATCTTTTTATAATACGGTTTTGCGTAATGTGATGTACTTTTTATTTTTTCTATTTTTGATAGGAATACATTTAAGCAGTTTCATATTTTAGGAAATTATACGAGGAAAATAAAATGAAGAATAAAAAAGAAATAGCTATAGCTGTATTAACAACAGGATTAGTTTTAACAAGTGTAGCACCATACGGAGTAGTTTATGCAGAAGAAACGGGTCAAATGCAAGTTGATATTCAAGAGGGTTCGTTCCGTACAGGTGAACTTACACAACCATCACAAAAGACGCCAGAGAATGTAGTGAAAGATGCACTTAAGGAAAAAACCGAGCATGCTTTGTCTCCAAAACAAGTTAGTGGGGACAAAGGGGTAGATTACAACGTTGTTCAAAAACGTGCTTCTTATGATGGGACTACACTTGTACGTATGCAACAAATATATGAAGGTAAAGAAGTATATGGACACCAATTGACTGCTCATGTAGATAAAAAGGGTATTATTAAAAGTATTTCAGGAAAAAGTGCACAAAATTTAACACAAGAAGATTTAAAGAATGCTAGTAATTTATCAAAAGAAGAAGCAAAACAATATATTTATACGAAGTACGGGAACGATATTAAATTTATTTCTGAGCCAGAAGTTAAGGAAGTTATTTTTGTTAATGAAAACCATGGACAGGCTATCAATGCATATCAAGTTACATTTGCCGCTGCAACACCAAACTATGTATCTGGAACTTATTTAGTGAATGCTCATAATGGTGATATGTTGAAAAATATGGTGCAAGAGTCAGATTTAAAAGTAAGTGAAGAGCATGTTGAAGCTATTAAGGAGAGTAAAAAAAGCAATTTTAAATCATTAACCGGAACTGGAAAAGATGATTTAGGAATAACTCGTACATTCGGTATTTCTGAACAAAGTAACGGGAAATATGTGCTTGCTGATTACACAAGGGGGCAAGGAATTGAGACGTACGATGTAAATTATAGAGATATTAGTTTTGAAGATAAATATTATCCTGGTATATTAGCAACTAGCACATCAACAACATTTAATGATCCAAAAGCGGTAAGTGCTCATTTCTTAGCAACAAAGGTATATGATTTTTATAAAGACAAATATAAGCGAAATAGTTTTGATAATAAGGGGAAAAAAGTAGTATCAGTTGTACATGCTTGGGATTCTGGAGAAACCGATGATCCTAAAAGTTGGAATAATGCATTTAGTGCTAATGTTAACAATGTCAGTATGCTTATATATGGTGATTCAATGGTTAGAGCGTTTGACATAGCCGGCCATGAATTTACTCATGCGGTTACATCTAGCGAATCTAATCTTGAATTTTTCGGAGAATCTGGAGCAATTAACGAGGCGTTATCTGATATTATGGGAACGGCTATTGAGAAATATATAAATAATGGAGAATTTAATTGGACAATAGGAGAACAAAGCGGATCAGTTCTACGTAATATGAAGAATCCATCTTCAATCAATTTTTTTGATGGAGTACCGTATCCAGATGATTATAGCAAATACAGTGATTTAAACGGAGAAGATAATGAGGGCGTCCATTTCAACTCAAGTATTATTAATAAAGTCGCGTATTTAATTGCACAAGGTGGCACTCATAACGGTGTAACTGTAAATGGTATTGGTGAAGATAAAATGTTTGATATTTTCTATTATGCAAATACTGATGAATTGAACATGACTTCTAATTTCTCTGAATTAAGATTAGCGTGTCTTAAAGTTGCAACAAATAAATATGGGGCGAACTCAATTGAGGTTGAAGCGGTCCAAAAAGCATTTGATGCAGCAAAAATTAAAGGAACAGTGAAAGAAAACGAAAAAACTGCAGAAAACCAAGTCCCTGAATTAACTGTACCGCTTACAATTACACTGCGTGTTGGTGATACGTTTGACCCGATGAGTAATGTAAAAGCTGTTGATAAAGAAGAGGGTGATTTAACAAATAAAGTAAAACATAAAGGCGATGTAGATACTTCTAAACTAGGCACATACATTGTGAACTACTCGGTCGTTGACTCTCAAGGGGGGAATGCAACGGCTACACAGACTGTAATTGTAAAGGGAAATGGAGAAGTATTAGATTTAAACCCTACATTAACAGTGCCTACTGCAGCGACAATTCATGTAGGAGATTCATTCGATCCAATGGCAAAAGTATTAGCTATTGATAAAGAAGACGGTGATCTTACTTCTAAAGTAAAACTTAATGGTGAAGTAGATACCTCTAAAGCCGGTACTTACGTATTAACGTACATAGTTACAGATTCTAAAGGTCATAAAGTAACTGCGGAACAAACTGTAACGGTCAAAGTTAGAGATGAAGTTAAAAATGAAATACCAATACTAAAAGTAGCTGATACAACTACAATTATTGAAGGAGACCAATTCAATCCAATGGTAGGTGTATCAGCTACTGATAAAGAAGACGGTGATCTTACTTCTAAAGTAGCATATGAAGGTATTGGAGATACCACTAAAGCTGGTACTTTTGAAATAATATATAGTGTCACAGATTCTGTAGGTAATGAGGTACATACAATACAAAAAGTATTGGTGAAGGATAAAGATACTAGAAAAGCTAAAGGCGTTGCTAATAACAGTAATATCCCGAACAACAGTAATACCGATAAAAAAGAATCTACATATAAAGAGCTTCCCAACACAGGTGCCAGTACAACTAACAGTGCAACAATGGGCATATGGATGGTTATTGCAGGTACAGTACTCACTTTGGCTCGCAAATTTAGACAGATACAAAAATAACGTAGGGATTATTTCTCACACAATAATTATTAGATGAATTTTTTACTTAATAAGATTTTAGTATTTAAGTAGTGTATTTGGCTTCTATAAAACTTTTTGCTTGGACGCTATTTTGCCTACAGACCTACATTACATATAAAGCACGTTACTATTCTCATTCAAATAAAAGAATAGTAACGTGTTTTTTGATTTAAAAATAGCCTAAATTCAAAAGGTCATGAGTGTGGAAGTAATTCTAATCTGCCATTGATAAGTTACTAAAAACACTTTGTTTTAATGAAAGTTTAACTCTATATGACAACATGAGATTTTCGATATTTACCAGGTGTTTCGTTAGTGAATTTTTTGAAAATTTTAGTAAAATAGCTTTGATCACTAAAGTTGAGCGAAGCACATATGTCTGATAAGGGATAGGTTGTGAAAGTTAATAATTTTTTTGCTTCTTCGATTCGTTCACGTTGAATGTACTCAATTAATGAAATACCGACTTCTTTTTTGAATAATATAGATAAATAATCTGAATTTACGTTTGCAAATTTAGCAAGTTGTTTAACTGATATTTGATTGTAAATATTTTCAAAAATATAGTTTTTGCAAATAGCGATAGTCTTTGAGTATTTCTTTACTTTTTGTACTTTTACACGGTCTGCAAAAGTACAGAAAACATTTCTTAATAAATCCCAAACAGATTCTGTGTCTTTTAAATCCTCTGTCTTTTGGATGTGTAGATCGTAAATCTTGTAAGCAATCCCGGAAGGAAGTCCTCCTTTTATAGCATATCTAGTAGCAAGTGTGATGGATGAAATACAAATGTTTTTATGACGTCTTAATTGATGGAATGAAGATAAGGATGAAAGAGTCTCTTGTTGGAATTCGTAATAATATTTGAGTACGCTTTCTTTATCCCCGTTTTCTATAGCTCCAAGTAGTTGGTTCTCTATATACAAATTATGACAGATAGATTCGTTTTTTTGCATTGAAATATATACATCCTCGTTTAAGATACTGCTATGATTTACATGAAATGAGTCACTGTTATTTGAAAAGATACGTACATCTGATTTTTTTTTGTAGAGAATGTTATAGAACAATATTGCTATATTTACAAAGAAATTTTGATCTTTGACTGACAATGAAAAATAATAATCTCTTGTTCTTTTATAATTTGAAATAAAATTAAGGTTACTATCCGTTTTACTTGTAGAAAAATTTACATGTGTCAAGGGCCCGATAATAACAGTACCGTTCACCATATAATGACTCTTTATGTGAATTAAAATGAAGTGCCCTAAATATTGGTGAGATCTGAAGATGGGCGAATTATTTGAATCATTTTTTTGAAAAAGCACATGTAACTGTTCTATTTTTGATTTATAGAACGAATGTGATTCATCTTTTGATGTAAATTCTAAAAGAATATTTTTGTTACAATCTAAAAAACAAACTGGAATTTCGAAATGTTGGAAAAACAGATTACAAATGTACTCTATCTCAATTAGACTGAGCTTTTTATTCATATTATTCCTCCTTACAGTTGTGTGTAATAGTTGAATGTTTATATATTCCTTTTTTTCATAAGTAGAAACGGAAAAACTTTATCTATAAAAATTATAAACTTCTAAGAATAATACCATAATTTAACATGATTAGCACATATTATTTGAATATACAGGTAATAGTTTTAGGGAGTAACGTAAAATATGAATTGTCACACTTATTCGTTGTTCATTGTTTATATGTATCAAAAATGATTAAGATTGGATTTTAAATAGGGATAGGAAGGGAGAGATTAATGAATTGAAGTTAAGTTAAGTAATTAATGAAAATTTGCGATAGAAGTTAATATGTAACGATTTTTGAAGTAGAGATATAAGTGCAATTCAGGGGAAAAACTACATATATCATACGGAGAGACAACGTAATAATAGAAAATAAGAAGAGTGAATAAGTGATTGTAAACAATGGATTGTTGGACGACTATGTTTTAGGTTACTCGTTTAAATCTGGTACTTGGCACACTATTACTTTTAAGAGGGTAATAGTAATAAAGAGATTTTTAAAATGATAGAAGTAGTAAAGGGGATAAGAGAAATGAAAAAAATATTTAGTGTGCTTTTAGTATTTTTCTTAACATTTTCTACATGGTCTAGTGTATTAGTAAAGGCAGCTTCACCATCCAAAGGTACTTTAACGATTCATAAATATGAACAAGAAAAAGATGGCGCATCGGGGCTAGAAGGTGATGGCTCTGCAAATCAAGAGGTACCAACAAATGCGAAACCATTAAAAGGTGTAACGTTTGAAGTGAAAAGGGTTGCGTCGTTTGAAAAAATTTCAAACGATGGGAAAATCGTGAAAGAAGATGTGAAGCCTGTAATGGGAGCAACTCCAACTCAAGTAGTAACAGATGATAACGGACAAGCTGTATTAAAAGATCTTCCGCTAGGACGTTATGAAGTGAAAGAAGTGGCAGGACCTCCGCATGTTAACCTAAATCCAAATACGTATACAGTGGATATTCCATTAACGAATAAAGAGGGTAAGGTACTAAACTATGATGTTCATATGTATCCGAAAAATGAGATTAAACGTGGTGCAGTTGATTTAGTAAAAACTGGTGCAAATGAAAAAGCATTAGCAGGTGCAGTATTCTCTTTATTAAAAAAAGATGGTACAGAAGTGAAAAAAGAGTTAGCAACAGATGGTAATGGGCATATTCGCGTGCAAGGATTAGAGTATGGGGAATACTATTTCCAAGAGACAAAAGCGCCGAAAGGGTATGTACTAGATCCGACTAAACACGAGTTTTTTATAAAGACCTCCGGAACTATTAACGAAGATGGAACAATTACTTCTGGTACAGTAGTTAAAGTAGAAGTGCAAAACTATGAAGAACCAAGTATTGATAAAAAGATTAACGGGAATTTGGAAGCGTTACCAATTAATCCGTTAACTAATTACAATTATGATATCAAAACATTAATTCCAGAAGACATTAAAGAATACAAAAAATATGTAGTAACAGATACTTTAGACGATCGTTTAATGATTCAAGGAAAACCAGTCGTAAAAATTGATGGAGCGGAAGTAAATGCAAGCATTGTAGAGGTAGCTGTAGAAGGCCAAAAAGTAACAGCCATAGTAAAAGATTTCACAAAGTTAGATGGTAAAAAAGAATTTCATTTACAAATTAAATCACAAGTAAAAGAAGGAGTACTATCTGGTTCGGAAATTTTAAATACAGCAAAAATTGATTTTATAAATAAAAATGATGTAATTGGAGAAAAGGAATCTAAACCTGTAGTTGTTGTTCCGACAACTGGAATTATCGAGTTAACAAAAGTTGATGGTGCTGATAAGAAGAAATTAAAAGGTGCGGAGTTTGTACTTAAAGATAAAAATGGAAAAATAGTTGTTGTGGCAGGTAAAGAAGTCACAGGTGTATCAGATGAAAATGGTGTTATTAAATGGACTAACATTCCGTATGGAGACTATCAAATTTTTGAAACGAAAGCACCAATTTATACAAAAGAAGATGGTATAACAGCTTCATATCAATTATTAAAGGACCCTATTGATGTAAAGATTAGCGAAAATAATCAAACGGTTAAATTATCGATTGAAAATAATAAAAGTGGATGGATTCTTCCTGTAACGGGTGGTATCGGAACGACTCTATTTACTGTACTAGGTCTTACGTTAATGGCTACAGCGGCATTTGTTTTCTTTAGAAAAAAGTTTGCTAATAATTAAGGTTTTAGGAACATGTAACCAAGTGATGTGAAAAGGGGAGAAGCAAAATGCTTCCCTCTTTTCAATATTTTAGTATATACAGAGGTGGAAATATGAAACGAAATCTTGTTTTAGGAGGTATTTTTTTATTTGGATTAGCTATTTTTTTATATCCTACTATTAGTAATTGGTTGGCGACTCGTGCACATTATTCTGAGATTAGCTCCTACGATAAGAAGATCAAAGTACTACAAAAGAAAGAAGTTGAACGTAGGGAAAAAGAAGCAACCGAATATAATAAACAAGTTCAAACTTCCATGAAAACATTTGCAGATCCATTTTCTGAAGAAAAAAATAATCATCAAGCGTATGCTGATGCGTTAAATTTAGGTGATGTAATGGGGTATATTGAAATATCGAAAATTAATATAAAACTGCCAATCTATCAAGGGACCTCTGAGGAAGTATTGAGTCGCGGGGTAGGTCATTTAGATTATTCTTCACTTCCAGTAGGTGGAGAAAATACGCACACTATTTTAACAGGGCATCGTGGTTTACCATCATCAAAATTATTTACAGATTTAGATAAGTTGAGTGAAGGAGATCTTTTTTATATTCATTCTTTAGACAAAATTCTTGCTTATAAAGTAGATCAAATTAAAGTAGTGTTACCACACGAAACGGACGATTTAAAAATTGTGAAAAATAAAGATTATATAACATTAATTACATGTACGCCTTATGGAGTAAACACAAATAGATTACTGGTTCGAGGTGAGCGTGTGGAGTTTAACGAGAAAGAAAAACAAAAAATGGGTAAAGAGATATTTATGTTTAATAAGTGGACCGTAGTAATCTTAATCCTATTATTATGTGTGTTACTAGTCGCAATTTATAAGAAAAAATTAACTCGATAGAATGAATTTATTTATCCTGTATTAATGGGCAGTGGGACCGAAAATCCAGAGATAAGTAAAGAAGGTATATAGGGGATGAAGTAAATCCTTACTGAAAAAAGTTTCACTTTATTCGACTGTAGAAAAAATACGGTAAAGGTGGGAACAAAGGAATTGAAGTTACAATTAAAGTTGGTAAGTATTCATTTTATGGTTTTGTTAATGTTATGTGTAAGTTTTGTCGTATATGCACCAAAAGAAGCATATGGATCCACGACTAACTTAGAAGGTCTAGGGGATATATCGCGTTATAATGCTGTTGTCTTTGGTAACCATATAGCAGTAGGTGGAGACATTGAAGGAGCAATTGCAGTTCAAGGTGATATGGATGCATCTGGTTATACAATTGTAGGTGCAGCAGCGGGAACATCTAATATAGTTGGGGAAAAATGGGATGATGAGGGATATCCATCCTTGTTATTGTCTGGAAAATTTAAAAAATCAAGAGAGGAATCTTTTATCATTCAAAACGGAATAGTCGTAATGACAAAAGAGAGTGATCCAGATCGTATCATACAATCTTCTTATGATCGTATCGTTTATAAAGAAAAACTAGAAATTGACGCGAAATTTAATGAATTTCACAACATAGTGAACCAAGTCAGTAAAAATGCAGGTCAATATAAAACGAATACCCCAATTCCAAATATGAGTTATGGAATCGGAAAAGATATAAACAATCCTAATATTTATGTTTCATCAGAACTGGTAGGGAAAATCAATTTAGATATAAGAGATGTCTTTTTACCTAATGCTAAAGGAAAAGATTTTATCGTTATGTATTCGGATGCAATAGAGGTTACATTTAAAAATGGTGCTATCTTATATGACACGAACAATATTGGTAGGGCTACAGATATAATTCCTACATCACAACCCTATTCTCCTAATTCACCGTTCACTGAGTTATACGGGAAGGTGATTTGGGTTTTTCCTAATACAAAAAAGATCACAACAGAGGGATATGGTGTCGTTGGGAGTGTGTTTGCTCCAAATGCTGTATTAGAAACAAAAGGCGGTTCGATTAATGGACAAGCATTTGTCGGTGCAGTACAACAAACTGGTGGATTTGAATTTCACAATTTCAAATTTAATTGGCAACATTGGAACAAGCCTAGTACAGGAAAAG
Organism: Bacillus cereus group sp. N6; assembly: GCF_016483705.1. Lineage (NCBI taxonomy): Bacteria > Bacillati > Bacillota > Bacilli > Caryophanales > Bacillaceae > Bacillus > Bacillus cereus group sp. N6. The sequence goes on along the minus strand of NZ_JAEHBI010000006.1, from coordinate 27,957 downwards.
TAAAGATAAAAAAAGTAGATAGTAATAATGATAATAAAGAATTGATGGGGGCAAAGTTTCATATTGAAGATTCAAATAAAAAGGTAGTTGGTGAGTTAGTAACAGATGAAAAAGGGGAAGCGATATCAAAAGAATTACCAATAGGTAACTATACTCTTGTGGAAACAGAAGCGCCTAAAGGTTACGAATTATTAAAAGATAAAATAGCTGTAAAAATAGAAAAAGATGCAGTAGTAGAAATTAAAATAGGAAATAAGAAATTACCAGATCCGATGGGGAAAATGAAGCTAGTGAAAGTAGATACGGGAGATAAAAATAAAAAGCTAGCAGGAGCAAAGTTTCATATTGAAGATTCAAATAAAAAAGTAGTTGGTGAGTTAGTAACAGATGGACAAGGAGAAGCGATATCAAAGGAATTACCAATAGGTAACTATACCCTAGTGGAAGTAGAAGCACCTAAAGGTTATGACTTATTAAAAGATAAAATAGCTGTAAAAGTAGAAAAAGATGTAGTAGTAGAAAGTAAAATAGGGAATAAGAAATTACCAGATCCAATGGGGAAAATGAAGTTAGTAAAAGTAGATACGAGCGATAAAAATAAAAAGCTAGCAGGGGCAAAGTTTCATATTGAAGATTCAAATAAAAAAGTAGTTGGTGAGTTAGTAACAGATGAAAAAGGAGAAGCGATATCAAAAGAATTGCCAATAGGTAACTATACCCTAGTGGAAGTAGAAGCACCTAAAGGTTACGAATTATTAAAAGATAAAATAGCTGTAAAAATAGAAAAAGATACAGTAGTAGAAATTAAAATAGGGAATAAGAAATTACCAGATCCGACTGGGCAATTTGAAATTGAGAAAGTTGATGATAAGGATATTAATTTAAAACTAAAAGGTGCTGTATTTCAAGTCTTAGATAAAGAAGGTAAAGAAGTTACTAGATTAACAACGGATGAAAAAGGAAAGGTGATTTCCAACCAGCTAGTACTTGGAAAGTATACGATTAAAGAAATAAAAGCGCCAAACGGATATATGTTACTAAGAGATCCAATAGAAATAGAAATTACAGAAGCGGTAAGGACACAAAAACTAACAGTGAAAAATGTGAAAAATAATTGGGTAATTCCTAATACTGGTGGCAGCGGAACAATAAGTTTTTACGTGATTGGTTTTGTGCTAATATTTGGTGTGTTATGCTTATGTAAGAAAAATCGTATATAATTCGTATAAAAACAGTTGTGTATTAGGAACTGATTCCATAAAGTTAGAAAATCGTTGTGTTAGAAAAAATCTCCAGCACGAGTTCGGTATTGTACTGGACTCATGCTATTAAATTTGTCGAAGAAGGAAGGATAATAGTAAACATAGAATATATTAATAATTAATATGTTTACGAGGTGAAAGTAGTGGCAATAAAACAAGATGAAATTAAAGTAGTAGTTGGAGCTGGAGTTTTTAATAATAATCCAGGTTGGATTCAAACACAAGAAGATGAACTTAATTTACTAGATAAAGCTACGTGGGAAGAAAGATTTGAATACAATTCTATTTCAGCTATTTTAGCTGAGCATGTATGGGAACACCTTACATTTGAAGAAGGTGTAAGGGCAGCAGAAATTTGTTATGAATTTTTAAAGCCAGCAGGGCACATTCGGTGCGGTGTTCCTGATGCGTTTTTCCAAGACGAAGCATACCAAAATATAGTTCAAATAGGCGGACCAGGTCCGAAAAATCATCCAGCAGCAAGTCATAAAATCGTTCATAATTATAAAACATTAACGAAAATGTTTGAAACTGCTGGATTTGAGGTGGTTTTACTTGAATATTGTGATGAAAATGGTCAGTTTTATTACAACGAATGGGATGCAAACGACGGTGTTATTTTCCGTTCTAAAAGGTATGATTCTAGAAATAAAGGTAATAAACTTGGTTTTCCATCGCTAATTGTCGATGCGATTAAGCGCTAAATCATTCAACAAAAACAAGAGTAAATTCTATCATTTCACAAGTCGCAAATGCGGCTTTTTTTGTACGTAAGTTTTTATTTAATAAGGAAATGGACATACATGATATTCATTCTCAACAAAATATAACTCGATTTAGAAAATATTTAAGTTTTTCAGCACCATTAACTTTAAATTAATACTTCGGTGACATAAATATTTATTTTATAATTATATTCGTGTAAAATGAAGTGAGAACATACATTCTGCATAGGGGGTAATCAATATGATAGCTGAAATTGAAAAAGTAACTGATGGGTATATTGTAAAATTTGAACGCCAATTTCCATATACAATAGAGGAAGTTTGGTCTGTATTAACAGAAAACAGTAAGCTTAAAAAATGGATGTCTAATTTACAGATTGAAAGCCTTAAAACAGGTGGAATAATCAAGTTTGACATGATGGAAGGTTCATTTATAAATATTGATATTTTAGAGTGTCAAGTAAACGCAGTGCTTGAATTTACTTGGGATAAAGATCGTATCCGATTTGAAATACATAAAGAGGAAAATGGTACTCTTTTACTTCTTAAAGAATACATTCATGAGTTAACAGATCATACACCGAAAGATATAGCTGGTTGGCATATTTGTTTAGATCTTTTTTCTTTCGTTATTGAAGGAGAAGAAAAAGAATTTTCTAAAGATGAATGGCAACAATGGTTTGAAATATATAAGGGTAAGGTTCTTGAAGTAAGAGGATAATTGCATAAAAGGTTATTTTTATTATGTAGTTATTACATTTTAAAAATGGTTTTGATGAAAAATAAGAATAGAGGTCAATATGAAAGTAAATCAATTAATTGCTAATAACATAAATAAATTAGATACAGCTATTCCATTTAATAAGTCGTTTGGAATCGCTGGTTTATCAGGATCAGGTAAAACAACTTTTTGTCAAACGATTGGCGAAGAATCAAAAAAACGATTAGTTTCTTTATTGCCAAAGGCTGAATATCAGTATTTATTTCCTAATATCATGGAAACAAATTTTAGTGCTATTAAGATGGAGGATATGCCTTTAGTACTTTTTCTAGCAAAATCATCGATTTCTTCCAACCCACGTTCAACGATAGGTACTCATACTGGTGTGTTTACTGAAGTTCGCGAAAAACTTGCTGAAGTATTTCATCTTTCCCCTGAGGTTTTTTCGTTTAATAATCAGTTAGGTTGGTGTACTGGTTGTAAAGGCCGAGGCACTACTAAAAATATTGAGTGTAAAAAATGTAAGGGAAAACGTTATAGTGAAGAAATCGAACAACATACGATAGATTTATTTGCTAAACCACATACAATTTCAAATATTAATGATTTAAGTGTTGAATCTATTCTTTCGTTAGCAGAAGTGTTAAATATTAGTGAAGCAAAACAACATATACTGCAAAATATAATTAATATGAATATTGGTTATTTAACATTAAATCGAATTATGGGTACGTTGTCAGGTGGAGAGTTAACACGACTTTATTTGGCTGAATTCATGGCAGTAAGTGAAAATGCTGTAATTATTATTGATGAGATTTCAGTTGGACTTGATCATGAAACATTATTACAAATATTAGAAGAGATTAAGCAGTTAGGGTGTAAAAATCAAATTTGGCTCATTGATCATTCAGATACAGTACTGGATACAACAGATGAGCAATTGTTCTTTGGGCCTGGTAGCGGAAAATATGGTGGACAAATTGTGAAAGAATCACCAAGACCAAAACCAATACTGTCGGATCTAAATAAAGAAGTACCAACAGAATATTATGTATTCCAAGAATTATATTGCCGTAATATCCAAATGACGGAGTTTCAAATTCCTAAAAATAGGCTTGTGACGGTTACAGGAGAATCTGGATGCGGGAAATCTACACTTGTTAACGAATGTTTAGCTACAGATTTCTTGAAACGATATCCAAAAGATAAACTAGTTATGGTCGGACAAGATCGAAATCAATCCATTACAAATCGATCAACTGTAGCCACGTTCCTAGATATTAAAAAGAAACTAACAAAGTTTAGCGAAGAAATTGATGATATTTTTGAGCGTTCGATTGAGGATATTATAGATGAACTTCCAAATGAAGATATTGCGTATAAACGCTTGAGTCTACTCATTAAATTAGGACTTGGTTATTTAACGTTAGAAAGAAAAACACAAACATTATCAACGGGTGAATTTCAATGTGTTCATTTAGTTTCGGAGTTATTTGCGAACACAAGAAATCCACATACATTATTTATCTTTGATGAGCCTTCAAAAGGTTTATCCCAAAATATTTTAAATCAATTTATACATAGTGTTAGGGGGATATTGCAAGATGAATCAGTCTCTATCATTATGATTGAACATAATAGTTACATGTTAGAAAGCTCTGATTATATTGTAGATTTCGGGAAAAGACAGCCTGAATCTATAAAGCATCTTGATGTAGTAAGTCATGAAGATTATTATCGTCAAAAAAGCAGTGTGAATAATACTGAGCAAATACATATTTCTTCAGCGCTTAAGCATAAAGAAGGCGTTCACTATATAGAAGAAAATCATATTAACTATTTTAAAAATGCCGAAAACATTTATAAGGGTGGTATTTTAAAAAGTTTATCATCAATGGCCCGTTTAATTTATGGTGAATATGAATCTGATATAATTGCACCTGTTGTTGCTATTGATCTTGAAAGACATTTATATAGTCAATATAGTTTCTTATATGAGATTGGTGGACTAATTAATCATATTGTAGCTGCTCATCCAACTAATAAAGATACGAGAAGTTTTGATTTCTATTCACAGGATAATCATTGTCCATCTTGTTCTGGACGCCTTCAAATTGAAGTTTTCGATAAAGAGATTACAATTCAAGATAAAAATGTTCCATTTTGGGACGGTTTATTCGATCCGGAAATCATGAAAGCATTAAAATTTTATCAATATGAAAAAATAGAATTTCTATTTGAAGAAATTAAAAATGAGCTTGGTCACGATTTATCAAAGAGCTATAATGATATGTCAGAAGAAGAAAAGCATACGTTTTGGTACGGATATTTTGAAAAATCATTTTATGATAAAAAAGGAAAGACACGCAGAACATGGGTAGGATTTAATACGATTATTGGTGGATATATTGTTATTTCAAAAGCAGCTATTAAAGAAGAAATTAAGACTTCTAAAGAAAAGATGACATGTCCAATTTGTGAAGGGACGGTATTAAATCATCATAAACCGCTTAAATTTGGTAACTTCGATATTCGGGAAATTATCAATCAACCAGTTGATGAAGTGTTGAAGATAGTCGGTGATTTACCTGCACTTCAAAAATTGAAATTTATTGTTGGTGGCGATATGAGATTGACAGAAGATGTTTCTTTACTGCCAAGAAAAGCACAAGTTGCACTGAAAATGTTTGAATTAGAACAGGCAAGCTTTTCAAACTATGAAATGGTGTTACAAAATGTCTTACCATTCTGGGACGAAATAAAAGGAAATATCGAATCCATTAGTATTAATAATCAAGTAACTGTTTGTGATTTCCCTAATGTTTATGAAACGAGAGAAACCATCATAGATAAGTATTTCACAAATGGTAAATATAAAAAACTTACGTATGTATACGAAGCGTTTGGATACAAAAAGTTAGTTACCCAAATTAACAAAATTAAAAAAATTAATCCATGTCCATTCTGTAAAGGAAAGAAAGTTATAACGGAAGATAATCTACATGATGGTGTATTTAAACTAACAATTCCATGTGTAACTTGTAATGCAACTGGTATTAATGACGAAGGACTAAAAGAAGTTGTTGAGGGTGTGGATGTACACACATGGTTAACTGGAAAAGTTAATGATGTTGTGGATGAAAGCTTATTAACAGAAGCTGTTGTGCAAATACCAATTTTTAATCGCATTCGTGAATTGGATAAACGAGATATGATGGCGGTTTATGAATGTTTGGAGAGTAATCAGTAAAGTTTTATTAGTTTATGTGTTATTAACATAACTTATATAAAACGTATATTTTTTATAATGTTTATAATAACGCAGTATGAGTATTACAAGGTAATGAAAGAAGATCCAATTTCTTAATGTGAAAATTAAGGAATTGGATTTTTTAGTATTTTTATGTCCCGTATACTACATTTCCAACGATATGGAGGAGAGATAGAAAAATAAAAGGGACGAACAGTTGATATATTATGTAATTATTATATTATAAAAGTGGTTGTTAGGGGTGAAAACAGTTCGCAAGTAATATCTTTTGCTTATAATATCTTCGTTATGTTGTCTGATTTTTTGGATTTAACAGAAATATATACTTGAATGAAGTATATATTTCTGTTAAATTTATCCTATGGACAGAACAAGTTTAATTAAAGGTCATTTAGAAATGTGTGTATTATCTATTTTGTCGAAAAAGAAAAGTTATGGTTATGAGATTATGAAAGAACTTGAAGTAAACAATTTAAAATTGAAAGGAGTAGGAAGTATTTACCCCATTTTAACTAAGTTGAAAAATCAAGAGTGGGTTAATACTTATCAAGAAGTAACAGACAATGGTAAAGTTAGGATTTATTATGAAATTAATGAAAACGGAAAAATACGTCTTGAGAAGAAAATTAACGAGTGGTTAGAATTGCAATCGGATATTCAAACATTATTAAAAAGTGGTTTGAAAGGAGACCTTCTGAAATGAGGAATAGATTAATAGGTAAAGAAAAGCAATTTTTAACAGACGTACTTAAGGAATTAAAGCAATACGATATTAGTTTAGAAGAAATGGAAAATGTTAAGCGACAAATATTAGAACATATTCAAGAATGTCGTGAACATGGTGAAGATAGTATAGATGATTTAGGTACACCTCAATTATTTGTTCAAGATTATTTAGAAATAAATGAAATTGATTTACAAGTTAAAATGAAACAACTTAAAAATGAAAAGGGTAAATTAAACACATCTATCTTACGTGGCATATTCATCGCAGTTATTACTTACCTCATCTCGCAAACTATATTTACAATATTTTTAACTCAATCATTTAATCCAACTAATAGTAAAAATACATTCCAGTATAATCTTTTATATCGTATTTCAGAAAATCAATGGTGGAATTCATTATTAATAATGATTAGTTTTATGCTCTCTGTAGCAGTATTTATTAGTTTAGTAAATTATAAAAAAGAAAGCTGTCTAAAGCATAATGAAGAATACGATCTATAAAATGTCTCTAATTTATATTCTTTGTAATGTATTAATGTTATGTATTACAGATCCAAAAGTTTATGCTCAGCAGAATATTAAAATTGCATTAGATAAGTATATTGAAAAATTTATAAAGGAGCAGAACATTCCAGGAGCTTCTGTTGCAATTGTACATAAAAAAGATGTATTTTTCACAAAAACGATAGGAATTACTGGAGAATCTGAAAAAAAGGTAACTAGTAAAACCCCATTTGCAATCGGCTCAATAAGTAAACCTTTAACAGCTTTAGCTATAGTAAAATTAATAGAAGATAAAAAATTAAAATTAGAGGATCCAGTTCAACGATACCTTCCATGGTTTAAACTAAAAGATTCTCAAATATCCTCAACTATAACAATCCGACATCTATTAACTCATACAAGTGGAATCAGTACATATGAGGGATTAGCATTATCAGATAAACAATCCAAAAATTCTACAGCATTAAAAGAAAATGTAATGAAACTTTCAAATGTAAAATTAACTGCTCCACCAGGTGAAAAATATCAATATAGTAATGCGAATTATATTCTATTAGGTGCACTTATTGAAGGAGTCACAAATGAAACATATTCATCATATATGGAAAAGCATATTTTTCAGCCATTAAATATGAATGGCGCGGCAGCAAGTAAAGAAACTGCATATGAAAAAGGTTATTTAACAGGTTATCAGTCTTGGTTTGGCATACCGAAAAAAAGTATAGTCGCCTATGATAATGCCGGGGCACCGTATGGCTATATTACTGCAAATTTAGAAGATATGATTCAATATATTATGTTTTTGAATCGGTCAGAGGATGCTCAATTCTTAAAGCAAGAAAACATGGATCTTTACCTTTCACCACTTTATAAAATAAATTCAGAAAAAAGTTATGGTTTCGGATTAAGAACAACAAATATAAATGAAAGTGAAACGATGATTTGGCATTCAGGATCAACGCCCGATGCTCGTGCAGAAATATTTATTTTAAATAAAAGTGGCTGGGGTGGTGTGATTTTAACAAATAAAAATCATGTTTTAGAAGAACCAGCACTATCGGAATTGAAAAATGGGATTATTAGTATTTTGAATGAGGAAGAACCGGTTGATATCCCTAAAAACATACCATTAACACAAATTATTTTGTTGATAGTTACACTTATACTTTTCATAATATCATTTATGTTAATTAAAAAGTATAAACATATGAAAACTGCAAAAAAGGTAATTTGGTTATCCATAGGGATTCTATACCTACTATTATTTATTACGTTCATCCCAATTCTTACTTATAGTATAAGATCACCATGGCGTACGATTAAAATGTTTGCGCCAGACGTAGCTTTATTTACAAGTATTATTGTAACTTTATTAGCTGTGAACGGGCTAATTTCAATCTTTATAGCCTTAAGGAGGAAAAAGGTATAAAGGTAAATAATTAAAGAAATATAATTTAAGCTTTATAAACAGTTGACTCTCACACGATGTCATTGTTTAAGATAAAGTTGAGCTTCGAAGTAGATGTGAATTTTAGGAGGAAATCATGTTTAAAATAGGAGATTTTTCAAAGTTATCTTCCATTAGTATACGTATGCTGAGACACTACGATAAAGTGGAATTATTACAACCAGTAAAAGTCGATGAACAAAGTGGTTATCGATACTATGCAGCAGCACAGCTAAAGAAAGTAAATCAAATTCAAACATTAAAAGATATGGGATTTAATATTGCAACTATTAAAGAAATAGTTGCAAGTGAAAATATGGAAGTAATAAAATCACAATTTGAAAATCGTAGTGCTCAAATAAAGGATGAAATGGATGGCCTCCAAAAACAATTACGTCTTCTTGAAGCCTCAATGAAATCGATGAGAGAGGATGTAGTTGAGATGAACTATCATGTTTCAATAAAAGAAATTCCAGAAAGAAATGTAGCCAGTGTTAGAAAGATTATTCCATCTTATAATCGCGAAGGGGATTTATGGGGTATATTAATGCAAGAAATACAAATGAAAGATATTAGTATTGCCCATCCGAGTTATAGTATTGCAGTTTTCCATGATCGTGAATACAAAGAAAATGATGTAGATGTAGAAATACAGCTAAGTATTTTAGAGAATCAAGAAAATACAAAAGATGTTACATTTAAAAATGTAAAATCAACTAATGTAGCTTCCATAACGGTTAATGGAAGTTATGAACAAATGACAGCTGTAAATGAAGCTGCGGCAAAATGGATTGAGACAGAAGGTTACGAATTAGCAGGCCCGATGTTTAACATTTATCATGTGAGCCCAGCGATGGAATCGGATCCTAATAAGTGGGTTACAGAAGTTTGTTATCCAGTAAAATGATGATAAAGAAAAAAGGCATATACATAATGCCTTTTTTCTTTATCAATTCATCCATAAATATCAAGAGAAATTATTTCTTGATTCGATTCATCAATGACTAGCACAATTTTCTTTGCAAATCTACAAAATTAGCGCATTGTAATAGATATTTAAGTTTCTCAACTTCAATTAACTAATCATACATAATTATCTTTCCATCCATCATATTTTGCGTATCGGGCTATATATTGCAATAACAACTTCAAGTAGTTTCGTGAAAGCAGCTAAAGCAAATACAAGTACTGGATTATAGGCTGAAATAATACCTCCTACTAATGCCCCGAGTGGCATTGCTAAGCGTGTAAGTACACGCGAAAATCCTAAAACCCTTCCTTGCATATTTGATGGAACGGTTTCTTGGCGAACTGTGGCTACAATTGTATTCCATGCAATATTGCAAGTCATTGCAATACCGAAAGCAATACCGGGAGCAAGCCAATATGTACTCCAAAGCGCGAAAGTTAAGCCAATTGCTCCAACAAATAATAGTAAAGGAATTAGAATGCCACGTTGCACTCTTTTTTCTAAAGGAACTACAATCAAGCTTCCTAAAAGACCACCTATTCCAATTAATGAATAATTAAAGCCACTTTGTTCCGGTGTAAGTTGCAATGTGAACAGTAAATAATACATGAACACACCTAAAACCGCACTTGCTCCAAAGTTTCCAATCATTGCTTGAAAAGATAAAGCTAAATTTAAGCAATCATTTTTGATCCATTTAAATCCATTAACCAAATCAGCTAGTACATTTTGAAGTGCATTTTTATCTTCGCATTTCTTGTTTACGGTTTTCATAGACGGTAATAATATCACAGCAACTAATGTTGCAATAAATGAAAGAACATTAATCCAAAGCACTTGAAAGCCGCCAATAAAAGAAATGAAAATCCCAGCTATCATTGGACCAAATAAACTAGCCAATTGATTGACCATTTGATAGAAAGAATTAGCCTTTGTTAATGATGCACCTGCAATATGTGGAATGACTGTAACAGTTGTTACATCAAAAAGCATGGACATAACTGCTAAGATAAAAGTAATTACGTATAAATGCCAGATTTCTAATAGATGTAATGCGTGTAGAATTGGTACAAGACTTACTAAAATAATATTTGTAATATCCGCTATCCAAAGTAACTTTTTTCGATCGTATCGATCAATTATTACACCAACTAAAGGGCCGAATAAAACAATTGGCAATACATTAATAGCAAATAAAGAACTCATAATTACAGCTGAACCGGTTAATTGATAGGCAATCCAAGGCAATGCAAAAGTATATAGTGAATCCCCAATTCGTGAAATGAGTAAACCAAAAATGAAAATCTTGTATTCTTTAGAGAAAGTTGTCTTAATGGTAAGCCTGCGTTCTAGTATAAATTTCACAACTGTTTGAACCACCTTTATTATAGAGGAATTTGAAAATCATCCGTCCAATACTTGTTATATATAGAATTCTGTAATTTTTAGATGAATCCTACTTTTTAGAGGTATTTTTAAACTTTTAGGAGGAAATAAAAATGAAGGCAGTATTTTTAGATAGAGATGGAACAATTGGAGGGACAGGTGGAGGAGTTCACCCGAATGAATTTACATTATTTGATTTTGCACCTAAAGCAATTCAAAGGTTAAATAACTTAGGATTAAAAGTGTTTTTATATACAAATCAAACTAGAATTGGAAGGGGATAGTTTACCGAAAAAGAACTGCTTAAAGGATTTCAAAAGATGCAACAAATTTTAAAAGATGAAGGTGTATATATAGATGGAATGTACTATTGTCCACATAAAATGAATAGTAGTTGCGACTGCCAAAAACCGAATATAGGTTTACTTTTAAAAGCAGCAGAAAAACATGATTTATGCTTAAAAGAATGTTTTCTTATTGGAGATACAGGGAGTACAGATATGTTTGCAGCTGAAAGGGCTAATATGAAAAAGATTTTAGTGAGAACAGGATGGGGAGAAAGTTCATTAACAAAGTATAGAAATTTGTGGGAAGAAGTGGTACCTGATTATATAGCGCAAAATCTAGTTGATGCTGTGAATTGGATTGAAGATCATTTGAAAACATAATAAAATTATAGTAAACTATCTTATTCAAAGATTCTTAGGAGGTAGAATATTAATACATATAAATAAGAATGTAAGAACTTCTGGTGCGTATGTAATGTATAAAAATCTATTTGTTTTTCAGGTTGGACCAACGAGTAAAGGAGATACATTAGGTGTAGTAAGGCTTGGAGGACATAAAGAAGATGAAGAAACAGCAGTAGAAACGGCTAAAAGAGAAGTGAGAGAAGAAGCTACTATTGATATTACTATTTTGAGTTCACCAAGTACATACTACAAACAGAATTGGAATGCACAATCAAAGAAAATAAAAGTAGAAAATGAAATCGATCCAATATTAATTATTGATAGTCCAGATGAAACTTTATCTATTATGTATATGGCATATTCAGAAAATGAACCAACTCCATCTTCTGAAACGAACGGGCTCTTATTACTTTCAGTAAGTGATATTAGACTTATTTGTAGTAAGGCAATCACACTAAACGATTATATAAAGCAAGGTGGAATAGCCATATTGAAAGAAAAAATGGATAAAGAATTAATCTTACAACCTTTTCCGCAACTTTTGTTTTTAGCAGAACTTTTAAAAGAGGACCCTGTATTACTTCAGCAGTTTCTAAATTAGGATTATAAATCCACATTTATAAGGGGCTTTTTAATCCTAGATATATCTCAAGGAACTTAAGTGGGATTGGAACGAGATCAATTAATAACCGGGAAATTCCTCAAGAAATAGCACCTAAAGTGGAATATAGCTTATTTAAACATGGAAAATCAGTAAGCGCTGTTTTGGGTAGTTTGTGTGGTAGTGGGAAAGGAGGCATTTAGAATGTACAAATAGTAATAGATTATAAAAACGTTATGTAAACTAAATGTGGTGTTTGGAATGTTTTTCTGAAATTTTATATTTTGTAATATATAATTAACTAATAAGTTTGTGATTACATATCACTAAAGGGGAAAACAAAAAATGAACGAATTAGAGTACAAAAACTTTTATGATAAAGTAGGAAGGTTAAATGGATGGGATTTTAGTAAAATAAAATGTGAAACTGTAGGAGATTCATGGGACTTTTATAGAGAGGTAAAAGAAAGATGCAAACCATCACATATTTTACTTGATGTTGGTACAGGTGGAGGAGAAAATGTACTTAATATATCATCTTCAGCTAAATTGTTAATTGGAATAGATAATTCTAATGGCATGATTGAAACAGCACATTCTAACTTGAAAAAATCAGATGTACAAAATGTTGAGTTTCTTCAAATGGATTCTGAAGCTTTAACGTTTCCACATGCGCATTTTGATATTGCTTCTAGTTGTCACGCACCATTTTTAGCATCCGAATTAGCAAAAGTAATGAAAAAAGGCGCTTTGTTTTTAACGCAACAAGTTAGCGAACATGATAAATTGAACCTAAAAGAAGCATTTGGAAGAGGACAATGCTTAGGTGAAAGAGATGGAACTTTAAAAGAAAAGTATATGGGTGAACTTATAAATGCAGGATTTGAACTCGTGCAAGTACGTGAATATGATGTTACTGATTATTACAGTACGCCTGAAGATCTTATTTTCTTATTAAAACATACACCTATTATTCGTAGATTTGGAGAAGAGGAAGATGATTTTACTATATTACAAAAGTTCATTGATGCAAATAGTTCTGAAAAAGGGATTTATACGAATTCAAAAAGATTTATGATAATTGCTGTAAAATCATAATGTATTTTATTGTAGAAGCTGCTTTTCGTTTGAGGAAAGGCAGCTTTTTTGTATGGAAACAATGCAGGATAAATTTAAATATTCATACTAAAGTTGTAGTTTTTATATGAAAAATCCACCCTTCTGTTTGATTTTATCTATTTATAAGTGTAATACAATACGAATAGATAATATGAAATAAGGGGGAATGTAACGTGATTACACATATATCAGATATAAAATTACAAACAGTTTCGATAGAAGGGATAAAACAAGTTTATAAGGACATATTATCTTTCCCAATAAAACAAGAAACAGCATCTTTTATTCAATTTGAAGTAACACCGCACACAACAATTAGTTTTCAAGAAGTATACGAACCAATCGCACCTGCACATTTCGCTTTTGAGATTCCATATTCAAAATTTCATGAAACAGTAAGATGGTTAAAGGATTCTGGATTACTCATTGTGAAATGGCAAAATGGAAATGTAATTGGTGAAGAGAATGGCCTCTTCAATTTATACTTTAAAGACGGAGATGGAAACCTTCTCGAGATTATCGCACATACGTATGTGAAAGAAGATGTATTAGTTCCACAGTCACCTTTAAATATTTTATATGTAAGGGAAATTGGTCTTCCTGTCAAAAGTGTACCCGTATTTCGCGAATGGTTGAAATCAAATCTAAATATGAAAACGATGGAAGATGGGGATATTTTCAACTTTGTAGTTGGTGGCACAGCCTATATTGTTGCGACTTGGTGGCAGCGACCTTGGATTCCAATTGCGATGAAAGCTTTGCCACCGAAAGTACACATATCTTTCGGAACACCAGATCAAGCATTTTTACAGCAAATCCAAATTAACTTTAAGAGAAATTGTGTACCATTTCAATGTAAACATAATGAAGTATCATTTATTGAGCAAGGATATGCATTTTCAATTGTGCATACACCACATTTTCCTTCCGATATTCCTAGTAAATTAAACTTACCACTTTCTATTTAAGGATAGAAAGTGGTAAGTTTTTTATAATTTCATAGAGAAGGATTTCAGCATAATTACACTGAATGTATAAAGGAGTATAATGTGTCAGCTTAATTTACAGTAAGGAGAGAAATGAATTGAATTTAGGAAATCCGATAGCTAAAGGGAATACAGCGGAAATCTATCTCTATGATAGTAAGGTTGTAAAATTATTTAAGGAATATCTTCCAGATACAGAGTCTATAAATGAAGCAAAAAAACAAAAATATGCTTATTCATGCAGGCTACCAGTTCCAAACGTATTTGAAGTGACAAAGATACAAAATAGACAGGCAATTATTATGGAATACGTAAAAGGAGATAGTATTGGTGATCTCCTGCTAAATAATCTAAATGAGGCAGATTATTACATAAATATTTGTGTGAATGAACAAAAGAAGATTCATTCTATTCGTGTGAACACAGATGAAATAGAATCAATGAGAGAAAGGTTAGAGCGACAAATTAAATCTGTACATAAATTGGATGAAAAACAAAAGGAAAATATATTGAATAAGTTACATTCAATCAAGTTTGAGCCTAGATTATGTCATGGGGATTTTCATCCGTTTAATCTAATTTTGAGTAATAAGAGTGTGAATATTATAGATTGGGTTGATGCTAGTTCAGGTGACATTCGCGCAGATGTATTTCGAACATACTTGTTGTACTCACAATCTTCGGTAGAATTAGCTGAAATGTATTTACATATTTATTGCAGAAATACTGGATTATTGAGAGATGAGATTTTTCAATGGGCACCTATCATTATTGCGGCTAGAATATCTGAAAATGTAACTGCTACAAACATTGAATATTTAAATGATTTGGTAGCGCAGTATTGTAATTAAAGAAAAGCTCTTCCTAAATTCATTTTTTATTATAACCGTTCTAACAATGCAAATGGATGAGTAAGGTTATTGAGATTTGTAATCGGGTATTACATTTGTAAAGAAGGAGTCCATTTTATGAAAACTGGTGAACCAATTTCAATGCATACTGAATTTGAGCAATTTGATCCGGCACTACAGCTTTCGAAACTACATAAGCGTTTCGGAGAATTTATTGCAGTCAATCATATTGATTTAACTATTCCAAGGGGGGCTTTTTACGGAGTTGTTGGGCCTAATGGAGCAGGGAAAACTACATCTTTATCGATGGCCGTTGGTTTGTTACGACCAGATAGTGGTAGGGCAAACGTATTTGGAATTGATGTTTGGAGTAATCCAAAACAAGCTAAAACGCTGATTGGGGTATTACCAGATGGGTTAGCTTTACCGGAAAGACTTACTGGTCGTGAATTATTAACATATATGGGATTGCTAAGAGGAATGAATGCCAAGGAAGTTGCTCGGCGGACAGAAGAATTACTTACAATATTAGAGTTAAATAATACCGAAGGGACTCTAGTTATTAATTATTCAACTGGTATGCGTAAGAAAATCGGTCTTGCACTTGCACTTCTTCATGCGCCGAAATTACTCGTTCTCGACGAACCGTTTGAGGCGGTAGACCCTATTTCCGCATCTACTATCAAAAAGATTTTACAGAAATTTGTTAGTTCGGGTGGTTCTGTAGTATTTTCAAGTCACGTCATGGCGTTAGTTGAACAACTTTGTGATCACGTTGCAATTATATCAAAAGGAAGAGTGGTTTCTTCAGGAACAATGGAAGATGTTTGCGGTGAAGAAACTCTCGAAGACATTTTCGTTCGGTTAGTAGGAATTCCTGTTGTTAAAGGAGAGGAACTGTCTTGGTTAGTGTTTTGATTCGAATGAAGTTATCTATCTTTAAAAATTCAATGAATAGTGGTAAAGCAGTTCTTTTCATTATTACAGGAATAGTTGGCTTATTAATTGCAATTGGAACCATGCTGCTTTTTTCTTTTTATCCTACAGAACAGAACGTTTCACAAAGCATTCTATACATAACATTTGCTCTGTGGACAGTAGGGTGGGTTTTGGGTCCAATTATCGCTGGGGGAGATGGAATATTACGTCCTGAATATTTCGCGTTGCTTCCATTTACTTCTTATAAACTTGCTAGGGCGTTACTTGTTGTGGCTTTTATAGGATTAGGACCAATCGTTAGTTTAATAGCCTTCATAGGACTATTTATTTACGCAGCTAGGGTTAGCTTAACTGCAACTATAGTTGCAGTTCCAGCAATTATTTTACAGTTAATATTTGTAGTATTGTTATCAAAAGTAGTAGTTAGTATTATTGGTGAGACGTTGAAATCAAGGATTGGCATGGAAGTGGGAGCAATGCTCTTTGGTTTCATTATAGCGTTTCTAAATGTGGGATGGTATGTACTTCCTGCTATTAATAAGATGACACTTAGTGATTTAACTTTACTTTACATGTTTCCGTCTAGTTGGGCGATACTCGCTGTAGAGTATGCGATTCAATCCAATTGGTTATTAGCTTTTGTTTTTTTAATGCTTCTAACAATATTATGTGGATTGCTCTTTTTTATATGGACAACATTATTGATGAAAAGTACAGTGATTAAGAAAATCGAAGGAAGGATTACTACTAATAAACATAGAAAAGCTTTACGTTTCTTTTCAGAAACGTAAATTGGAGCAACATTTACGAAAGAATTAAAAAGTTGGGGAAGAGATCCACAACGAGGCCGTTTCCTCCGGATGGGTATTTGGATAGGGCTATTTTATGGTATTTTAGTTACAAGCGCTAATATATCGTACTTAATGCCTTGGGCAGGGATAATTATGATTGTATTTACAAGTATGTTTTCCTGTAATATATATGGTTTCGATGGGAGTGCATTATGGTTAACTTTGACGACACCTGACGCAGAACGAATTGATGTGCGTGGCCGTCAATTTGCATGGTTGATAGCTGTAGGTCCAATTGCAATTATAACAACAATTATTTTCACAATCTCTAGCGGACTTACTTTCATTTATCCTTGGGTATTTGCAGTAATACCAGCATTACTTGGTGGAGCTGCAGGTCTTATTATGTTATTTTCTGTATGTAACTTAGTACCAATAACTGATCCTCATCGCCGCGGGAGAGGGAGTGTTATCTCAGGTGATGATATGAATGCGAGTAAAATGTTTATAACAACGTGGTTAATGATGGTGATGGTACTAGCAACAACTATACCCGCTTTGTTAGTTGTATGGCTTGGGACATTACTACATGTACAGTTCTTACAATGGCTAGGTGTATTGACTGGCATTTGTACAGGAATGTTTTTTGCTTGGTGGTTTGGGCGAATTGCTTACTTAAAACTTGAAAAAAGTGGATCTGAATTGCTATTTGAAATGAAGAATGGCATGAAAATATTGCGTGGGGATAACAAAAAGAAAGATAACGGAAAAGCGGTTGAATTACCTAAGAAAAAACTAGCTATTGTTGTTCTTTTAGTATTTATGGGTATCTTTTTTTTGATACATCAAAGTGTAGTCCCGTTAATTTTTGAGATATTTAGTGTAGATGAAAAAGTTCGTCTTTTCTTTCTACCGCGCTATGTTCCACATATTGTTCGTATTCCTATAATCATCCTATTTGCTATATTAGGTACAGCATCTTTGTATAAAGCAATTGTAATTAAGAAAAAACATGGGAAGGAACATCAATTTATAAAAGATGAAATGTAAAATACTGTTTAAAATAATCTAGTAATTATAGGATGTTGTTCAACTATCATTACCATGTAGTTGAACAACACTTCTGCTAAATATTAATGAGAGAACGATTATTTTCGATCTTCATCCTATAAAGGTTCATTATCCGTACTTGTTCCTCAGTTAATTCTCCTTTATCCCAATACATATGCATTAAGCTATATTCAAAAATCTCCTTTAATTTAATAAACATAGGCAACTTGTCTATCATCTCTTTAGGTAGTTCATTTTCCTCTTGATATCCGTCAAATATTGCTTTTGTAATAGAATGCTCATAGTCTGCGATATTCCCATTTCCAGCAAATGAATATTCTATCGCACTATAAATAGGAACGGCTAAATCAAATATGTAAAAATGTTTTTCACAGTCTTGAAAATCAATCATTATTAAGTTTGAATTGTTTTCAACTAAAATATTTTCTAACCATAAATCACCGTGAATTAAGCCGTAATTCGAAGTGGATTTTTCTACCCCCTTTATAGAAGTTAAAACGTCAGAGGCAATTTCTCTTATAGTAGTTTCATCTTTAGGGATATACTTAAGAAAATTATATTCTTCATTTTCATACCAATCTTTTATATGTTTAACCGGTTTAGTCTTTTCAAAGCTTTTAGAAATACGATGTAATTTTCCAATTTGTTTACCAAGCTTTCTAAATATATTAGAATTCCATTCGTACCTTGGTAAATGTATGCCAGGCGCAGCTTTATATAATACAGCAAAAATCTCCTTGTCTAATGTTAACTTTTCTACTAAATTCTCATTAAGAGAAGGTATTATTGGAGGAACTGCTAAACCATTTTCATATAAAAAGTTCGTATATGTAACTTCTTCTAATTGTTCTTCATATTTTTTGTAGTTTGTAATTCTAATGAAGTATGAACCTAGTTCTGTAAGACATTGATACATTTCATTCGTTATAGGTTTAATGTTAATAAAATTTAATGGATATCGTTCATTTATTAATTGAAGTATTTCTTTTTCTAGCTCGTTCATTGTAGCGTCCTTTCCAAACTTATATTTTTTAACTAGAGAACTAAAAGAATCTTAATTTACAAAATTCGTGTTTAATAGTTGAAATCCTTTAAAATAAAATATGATGTAAATTGACTTTTAAAAAGTGGTAAGGTGTATCCATCATACTAATTAACGCTAAATTGAAAAGTTAATAGAATGTATCAAAAAATAAGATAGCTAAAAAAATAAAATTAATACTTACATATAAATTTTGAAAATCTTAGAGAATGGCTCATGTTATAAAACACAAGAAATATCAAAAGAAAGAAACGAACCTCTTTTATACTTATAAATAAGGAGTGGAGGAAATGAATGAACATATACAGCAGATGATTGATTGGATTGAGAGCAATTTAAAAAAAGAATTTTCATTAAATGAATTATCCCGTTATATGGGCTATTCTCCTTATTATTGTTCCTTTAAATTTCACCAAGTAACAGGCATTAGTATTAGGCGCTATATTCTTTTAAGAAGACTGTATTTATCTACGGAGGATTTGAAGAATGATAGAAAGATAATAGATATTGCATTAGATTATGATTATTCTTCGCAAGAGGCTTATAGTAGAGCTTTCAAAAATGTTTTTGGAATGAATCCAAGAGAATATCAACTTAACAACATGCCTATTCAATCATTTGTTAAACTCAATATAAATAAAGAAGGGGAGTTTAAAATGAATATTTCTAGAAAATTTGAGGTTGAGCAGTTACGTAGCAATAATAATGAGTTGTTTGATAAAGATGTATTAAACATATTGAATGGTCAAATGATGTATGAAGAATTTAAAGCTGAAAAGCTAATGGGTGAGTCTGATTACGCTCCATTTAACGAAGCAATGTGTGTAAACACGGCTACTACACGAGTTTTTAATGAAGAGTTTATTAATATAAGAGCAGAAGGACACAACAGTTCAGTAGAAAGTTATACAAAAAAGGTTATAGATCCGTTAGAAAATCTTTTTACAAAAAAGTATAAATGTATTGTTTTATGGTTCGGTGAAGATATGTTTTGCCAAATGAATCTACTTACTATACTTTCATACCTTGAACAGTCTTGCTATGAAGGGAAAGTATACTTAAATAACTTCAGAGAAGATGAATTTAAAGTAAATCAAATTGAACTTGAATTGGGGAATTATTCTTCTATATACAATGAAGTATTAGTAAACCATAAAAAAACATCCTATAAAGTACCACCTGTAATGTATCAGGCTATAGACTTATATTTAGAAATGCTAAAAGAAGATAATATCGTAATGAAATTCATCTCTAAAAATCAAGGTTTATCAAATCATGAATTATTAATAAAGTTGTTTCAAATTTTTCCAACAATCGGATATGGTGATTCTCAGTACATAGAATTAATAAATAAAATAAAGAAGAAAGCTGAACCTAAAATATAGGAACAGCTTCCTTCTTATAATTGTTTAAGTGACTCTAATTCGCCCTCTACAAATAACATTAGTTCTTTAATTGTTTCGCCAGAAAAATCAAAACGAATGCCAGCCGCTTCATATATTTTCGGTAAAGATTTAGAGCTACCTAATGATAAAGCTTTTTTATAATTTTCTATTGCTTGTTTAGGGTTTTCTTTATATTGTTTATACATTTGTAGTGCACCAAGTTGTGCGATAGCGTATTCGATGTAATAGAATGGTAATTCAAATATGTGTAGTACAGGTAACCAGCTAGTTGCAATCCAATTTTCATACCCTTCAATATTTACGACGTTCGATTGGTATGTTTTATGTAATTCTAAATACTTTTCATTTCTTTCTTTAGCAGTATGATTAGGATTTTCATACATCCAATGTTGAAATTGATCAACGATAAGCATTTGTGGTAAGTACTTAACAATATCTTTAAAGAAATCTAATTTTGCTTTTATAAATTCTTCTGTATTCTCATAAAATGTATCCCAATACTCCATCGAAAATAATTCCATTGTCATGCTAGCGAGTTCAGCTGATTCAGAAGGGATTTCTAAATATTTTTGTAGCTCTAGCTGATTCATACACTCATTATGAATACTATGACCCATTTCATGAAGGAAAGTAGTAACGTCATAATGTGTATGATTGAGATTCATGAAAATAAAAGATAGTTGCGAAGCAGGTAAGTATTCACAAAATCCTCCAGGTCCTTTTCCTTTACGACTTTCTAAATCTAAGCAATTATTTTTATGCATACGGCTTAATAATGCAGAAAATTCCGGGTCTAGTTTGTGTAAAATGCGAGAACTTTTTTCGACTAAATCACTCGCATCTTCGATAGGTTTTAATACTTTTTGATTTGGTGCGGTTGCTTTTAAATCCCATAGACGAAGACTATCTACTTGAAGTTCAGATGTTTTCTCATTAAATATTTTATCGATAAGTGGTACTACGTATTCACGAATAGATTCAGCGAGCTCATAGCAATCATCAGGCGTATAATCAAATCGTTCATGTTTTTTAAACATATAATCACGATAATTATGTAATTGAATGTTTTGCGCCTTTTGATGACGGATTGCGATTAATTCATTTAATATATTTTGTAATGTATCTTCAACAGATAAGAATGTTTCAGAAATGAGTGTTTTTGCTTTTTTTCGTATATGACGATCCGGATCTTGTAAGTAAGACTGTAGTTCGGTAATTGTCTTTTCTTCACCGTTCCATAGCGCAGTTAAATCACCTGTAATTTCGAAGTACTCGGTTACTAGTTTGTCTTCGTTAACCTCTAAATCAATGTTCTTTTCACAAAATAAAGTCTGCGCATTCTTTATTTTTTTATCTAGTAAGCTATACGTTTTTGGATCAAGTTCCATTCGAAAAGGAGACTCTAAATATTTATTATCAAAAGAATTTTGAAAACGTTTCAAAAGTGGTCGTACATATTGTTGATCATATTCAAAAGTATCTTTTATTTTTTTATTATTTGTATTACATTGAAAGGCGATATAGTGTGATCTTAATTGTTCTTCGATTTCCCAAATGACTGTAGATTGTTTTATTAACCAGTTTTCAAGCTCTAGTTTTGAAGCAATCACTTCATTTTTTAAAGTAGAAAGAGCCTTTTCTAATTCTAGAACGTTACTAATATCAATCGTATTTAAGCGCTGCATAACATATCCCTCACTTTTTATTTATTCATGGAGATATTCTACTTATTAATTGTAATTTCCTTGTTAAGAGAAGGAAATGTGAAATAATGTTAAAGTTTAACGTGGTAGAAGAGATGTATTTCCGTTTGCTTTATAATGAGCTTGTAAGAATGAGGAATCTTTTTAAGTGGTTGTATAAGGGGTGAAATAATGTATAAGTATTTACATATTTTTAATGATATAGAAAACATGATTCAACATGGAGAGATAAAAGAAGGAAAGAAACTACCGTCTATTCGGACACTCGTTACGAAATATGAATGCAATAAGGCGACAGTTATACGAGCGCTACATGAATTAGAAAAGCGTCATATTATTTATTCCGTCCCTCAGAGTGGATACTACGTTGTTCGAAAATCAGGGAGTTTTGTAGAAAATGACGAGATAATTGATTTTGCTTCCTCAGCACCAGATCCAGATGTTTTTCCATATTTAGATTTTCAACATTGTATTAATAAAGCCATTGATACATATAAAAATGACTTGTTTGTATATGGGACGCCGAAAGGTTTACCATCTTTAATTCCGGTTATTCAAAAACAACTGGCAAACTATCAAGTCTTCACTAAAGAAGAGAATATTTTTGTAACGTCAGGTGTACAGCAGGCGCTAGCAATATTAACTTCTATACCATTTCCAAATGAAAGTGAAACGATATTAATTGAACAACCAACATATCATCTATATATTGAATATCTAGAAATAAACAAAATTCCTGTAATCGGTATTAAACGTACGAATGAAGGTATTGACTTAAATGAATTGGAACGCATTTTTCGAACAGGTAAAATAAAATTCTTTTATACAATACCAAGATATCATCATCCACTTGGAACTTCTTACTCTAAAGATGAGAAAGAAAAAATCGTGCTACTGGCTAAGAAATATAATGTATTTATAGTGGAAGATGATTATTTAGCAGATTTAGAAATGGATTCAAAAGCAGATCCGTTATATAACTTGGATAATTGTAATCATGTAATATATTTAAAAAGTTATTCGAAGATTATTTTTCCAGGTTTACGGGTTGGAGTTGCGGTCATTCCGCCATCCATTGCAAATGATTTCCATAAATATAAAAAGATTTTAGATATTGATAGCCCAATGATATCTCAAGCTGCTTTAGAAATTTATATAAAGAGTGGCATGTTTGAACGTCATAAAAATAAAATTAAATCTTCCTATCACGATAGATCTAAAAAACTAGCAGAAACATTAGAAAGAACTCATAGTGAAAACCAGCTTTTATTCATATATAAAAAGCATAATACAATTGGAATCCATACTTGTTTAGAATTACAAAAAACGAGTATTTCCGAAATGTTTTTCCAAAGATTAAATGAAATGCAAATAAGTATTGATACTATTGATAAAAATTATATGAGAGGTTTTCCGAAAGAAAGACTATTAAAGTTAAACGTATCGAATGTAAAGGAAGATAGGATTGAAGTAGGAATTCGTAAAGTAATTGAGGAAATCAAACAAGTGGAACGTATAACCTTTCAATTTAAAAAAGAAAAAAATGAAAAAGGAGGTTTGTTGTGAGACGCAAAATAATTCTCTTGTTTGTGGTATCGCTATAATAATTGAAGCTATTGTTGTTACTAAATATTATAATAAAGATGATAATTAAAATCCTTCAAAGATACATGGCTAGATTTATCAGAAGATAATCCCTACAGCCAATTCTTAATTACGGTTATGGCGGGTGTAAACCAATTAGAACGTGATCTTATCCGTATGCGGCAGCGTGAAGGGATTGAACTGGCTAAGAAAGAAGGAAAGTTTAAAGGTCGGTTAAAGAAGTACCATAAAAATCACGCAGGAATGAATTATGCAGTAAAGCTTTATAAAGAGGTAGATATGACTGTAAATCAAATTTGTGAAATTACAAATGTGTTTATGGCCTCATTATATAGAAAGCTATCGGAAAGGAACAGTTGATGAGTTATACTAAAAATCAGAAATATATAATAGGGGATAAATTCCATAGAGAGGTGGAATTACATGCCTAAAATTGATAATATGTTAGCGATTCTATGGATGCTTCGCTCAGGTAAAAAAATTACTGCGAAACAAATTTCAGAAAAGTTAGAGATGAATATAAGGACTGTGTATCGTTATATTGATACAATTTCAACAAGTGGTGTACCTATAATTTCAGAACCAGGACATAACGGTGGATACACTTTATTGAACAATTTTATTGAGGCTCCTCTTTTTTTTGATTTTGAAGAGCAAACTTCACTATTTCACGCTGCTGTTTTTGCAGAAGAAGCCGGATATTATGGAGGTAAAGCATTAAATAGGGCCATTTCAAAACTAAGTAAATACTCAAATCAAGAGCAGGAAGCAAAGATAAACCAACATTTAAGTAGTCTAGAAGTAATCAGTCGATTTAGTTCACTCTCTATGGAACATTTTTTGAAGGAATTGGAGCAGGCCGTAACTGACGGGTACTCAATAAAAATCCTCTACTATAAAAGTGGCAAAAAGCAATTAAATTATAGATTGGTCGATCCGTACAGAATTATCTATTGGAATAATAAGTGGTATGTGATTGGATTTTGTCATCTTAGGAATGATATCCATAGTTTTAGAGTAGATCGAATTGAAAGTTTAATGCTAACCGAAAATAAGTTTAACCGGCCAGAAAATTTTTCAGCACGTGACTTTTTTATAAAAAATCTTCTTCCAACTATAGAAGATAAAGAAGGAATTATTTCTTTGGTTATTAGTGGGGATAAAAGTGTATTGGCTGATATTTGCCAACATTGGTTTTTAGGACATTATTTACAAGAGCGGACTTCAAATCAAGCAGTTTTTCTTCTTGAAAAAGATATGATACATACATATGTACCTTATTTACTTTTACCGTACAATAAATCTATTAAAGTTATTGAGCCAATAAGTCTTAAGAAAAGACTTATTGAAGTACTGTCGGAATTAATAAAATTTCATGAAGTATGATAACTTCCCTGACGTTAACTGTCAGGGAAGTTATATTATAATATCCATATCAATTGTGATTGGAGTGATACGGGATGCAAACAAAAAAAGTTTTTCTATATGTATTTAATACAATGTCGGACTGGGAATATGGATATTTAATTACCGAACTAAACTCAGGAAGATATTTTAAAAAAGATTTAGTACCTTTAAAAGTAATTACAGTAGGAGCTAATAAAGAAATGATTACTACTATGGGGGGACTGAGCATAAAACCAGATATTTCCGTTGATGAATGTACTTTTGAGAGTAAAGATCTTTTAATTTTACCAGGAGGGACTACTTGGAGTGAAGAAATTCATCAACCTATCTTGGAAAGAATTGGCCAAGCTTTAAAGTTTGGCACTATTGTTGCTGCAATTTGTGGTGCAACTGAGGCCCTTGCAAATATGGGATACTTAGATACTAGAAAGCATACAAGTAATAATTTAGAATACACTAAAATGGTATGTCCTAACTATAAAGGAGAAAAGTTCTATGAGTTGGGATCTGCGGTATCTGATGCGAATTTAGTTACTGCATCAGGAATAGCTCCTCTGGAATTTGCGATGGAAGTACTGAAAAAATTAGATGTATTTGCATCAGATACATTATATGCATGGTATAACCTAAATAAGACTCATAAACCTAAATACTTCTTCCAGTTAATGAATTCAATAAATAGATGAACTAAAAAATTAACTTAGCAGATTTATATTTGTTTAAATAATTACCATGCTCTAGACAATGTCAAAGCATGGTTTTTGAATATAACTTAAAAATGGTTATGGAGTAATGAAAATTCCTTAACGTTGTAAATTCGTATTTTCCTGACGTTACCTCTATAAAAGGAAATATGATAGTAATCTTATATTGGAAGTGATAGAACTGAGTTATAAAAACTAGAAGAAAATTATTACGTTAATACTTTTTAGAGCACTCAATTGTTGAGTGCTCATTTTGTTTAGGACATAATTGTTTTAAATGGAAATAAACTACCAATAGGTGATATCCTTAAGGTATAGTATTTACTTTGAATAGGAGGTTGATGTAGTCTATGGGGGTACGTATAGTGGATGATTTACAGCAATTATCATTGTTACTTATGTTTTTAAGTACATTTATATTTTACAGATACTTAAAGAAAGTGAAACGAGAGAGGAAATTGACTGGTTTTGAATGGACAATGTATTTTGTCACTCAATTTGCGACATTAATTTGGGCATTCACTTATTTTATTAAACACTTAGCTGAATCGTAATTTCTATTCATTTCAACTAGTTTACTGTTATCTATTAGGAATATAAATATAGTCCGTATCTAAATCAATGACAACATCGCTCATGATGTATTCTCGTAGTAACTTTGGGATTATTTCATAGTGGTACCGTACACAAAATAAGCTTAGAAGCTCTTCGTTAGATAACTCTTCATTTTTAACATTTATATACAGGACGCATTCAATGTTTTAAGGAATTAAGTCAAGGAATAACTACTCCTTTAAAAGTATTTGTCTCATATGAATAATGAACAAAACGAACAGATACTTGTCACATAGCCTACATATGTTTCGACACTAATATGATAACAGAGCGCGGAGTAACATGTACGAGAATTTTTTTATAGGTACATCGGGTATGTAAACCAGGCAGGGGTTTTGCTTTTTCATTATGTACAAAAAGTATATTATCTTTCTTAATGTACATATTAAGTAAAGTATTTAATATCATGTACATAAAAGGCGGGGTAATATGGATGAAAATAAGAAAAATGAAGAATTGATTAAATTTAAGAAACAATGGTTTAATGAAGATAATCAACCAGTAGCTGGTATAGAGTTAGCTTTACCGCCCGATATAGGCAGCATGTTAGACTTGAAATCAGTTGATGATGAAAGTGGAGAAAGTAATAATGAATAAGTTTAATCTATACGCATCCATTTGGGTGCTTTTGTTTTTTTTGACAATAGAAGATGGATTATCAAATCCTTATTGAAAAAAGATTGATCTAAATAGATCCATTTTTTATATATGTAACTTTTAATTTTCACAAAAAAGTTTAATCAAAATTCATTTAGAATGCTATATGAAATGGGAATGCTAATAACATTCACTATTAAAGGATTGGGCCATAATGAATATTATTTTGGAGAGTATTATTTTAATTTTCACTGGAATGATTGCATTAAAAATGACTGGTAGTACATCTGTTAGCCAAATGACAAGAGCTGAAATCATTATAGTAGTATCAATTGGACGTATTATTGTAGAGCCTGTATTAAGTAGGAAAGTAGTCCCATCTATATTTGCGGCTGTAATATTTGCAAGCATACTTCTTATCATTCATTTCTTTGAATTAAAATCAAGGAAGGTGGAACAATTCCTTAATGGCAGTAGCATTATAATCGTTGAAAATGGAGAGGTTGTAAAAGAGAATTTAATGAAGGCAAAAATGTCGGAGCAACAACTATATATACAATTAAGAGAAAAAGGGATTCATGATTTAAAAAGTTTACAACAAGTTACAGCCGAACCGAATGGACGTATTGGTTATCGATTAATAGAGAAAGCTCAACCGATAACTTTAGAAATGTTAGAAAAAATATTAGATCAGCACAAAATAAAAAAATAATTTCTCTTTAGAAAAGCCAATACTATGAACTGCACCCCAATTGTTAGACACAGTCTAACAATTGGAGGTGCAGTTTTTTGTATGACAAAATTTACGAAGGA